>DATIPQ010000008.1 GCA_035471785.1 Acidobacteriota bacterium | reverse complement strand
TCGACGCCGCCCACGTGGGCGGCGGGCAGGCCTACGAAGTGATCTACCGCCGCTGAGGCCTGCAACCTGACAAAAGAAGTCCGGGCTCGCTGAAGGCGAGCGATCCTCCAGCCCAGGGAGGAGCCCGCTGCCAGCGGAAGCTCAGCAAGGGCGGATCCCTGGGTTTTCGGTCTTTCCTAGTCTCAAAGATCGTAATACAGCCGCCACAGAGCGGCGCTTGGGCAAGCTTGTACTTTCGCAGGACGTCGCAGGGGCGGAAAGCGCGATAGACTGGGCGGATGGCGATGTTGGAGATCGTGACGGCGGGTGCTGCCGGGGTTTCGGCTTTGGCGGGGGTGGGACTGGTTTATCAGCGGCTGGGAGAGCGGATGGACTCGCGGCGGTTTCCGCCGCCGGGACAAATGGTGGATGTCGGCGGCTGGCGGCTGCATGCTCTGGTTAAGAGTCCTGCTGATGCGGCGGCGACGCCCCCTACAGTGGTCTTCGACTCAGCCCTGGCCAGTTCCTCAATCAGTTGGGCGCTGGTGCAGCCTGAAGTCGCCAAGCACGCCCACACCCTCAGCTACGACCGGGCGGGAAGCGGGTGGAGCGATCCCTCGCCAAGCCCGCGGACGCTGGAAAACACCGTCGACGAGTTGCACCGGCTGCTGCAAGCCTTGCGTCTTCCGGCCCCCTATCTGCTGGTGGGACACTCCTACGGCGCTTTCAACGCCCGCGCTTTCGCCCACCGCCATGGCTCCCAAACCGCCGGATTGATC
The DNA here is from genome assembly GCA_035471785.1 of Acidobacteriota bacterium. Taxonomy (NCBI): domain Bacteria; kingdom Pseudomonadati; phylum Acidobacteriota; species Acidobacteriota bacterium. The sequence goes on along the minus strand of DATIPQ010000008.1, from coordinate 19,643 downwards.
CTGCTCGATGCCGCCGACGAACAGCAATGGATCGACCTCAAGGCGCCTGACCGCCGCAAGATCACCCACGGGGCGCGCCTGGCCCGGCGGGCGCGCTGGCTGGCCCACCTGGGACTGACCCGGCTGGTGGTGCAACTGGCCCGAGCCGGCAACCGCGGCAAGGCCCGCAGCATCGGATCATGGCTGGGAATCGGCATACCGCGCCAGGCCCAGGAACGTCTGCTGGCTCCACTGCAGCAACTCCCCCAGGACCTGCGCCAGCCCATCGGATGGTTCTGGACGCGTCCTCACTTCTACGCCTCTCTGGCCGACACCATCGCCCGCGTCCCCGAGGCCGCCCGCAGCGTAGCGGCGATTGAGCATTTTGGCGACCTCCCCCTATCGGTGCTGGCCGCCGACAACGAAGACCCGCTCTGGATGACGCGTCAGCAGGCCCTGGCCCGCCTCTCCCGCCGCGGACGCTTCATCCATGCCAGCCAGAGCTCCCACTGGATACCCCTCGACCGCCCCCGACTCGTCATCGACACCATCCTCCGCCACCTGGCTGCACCCTGAGACGACTGGACAAAGGGCCCCAATCGACCGATAATCCCTCCATGCCAAAAAGTTACAAGAATCTGTTTTCAATTTATCTGGTTGCACTATTTTGTTTTACTCAAAATACGCTGCTGGCAGGCACGGCCTGCTCGACTGCGCCTACGCGGCTTTGCCTGGGAGCGGGCGACCGTTTCTCGGTCGAGGTTGAGTTCTCCAACTTTCCCGGCAATGAATTGTCGCTGGCAGCGGCGGACGCCGCGGGGATGGGGCAAGCCGTCAAGCATAACGAGGACACGGGATTTTTCTGGTTTGTCGACGAAGGGGATCTCAGCCTGATCGTCAAGGTCCTCGACGGGAGGAACATAACCGGCCACTTCTGGGTCTTCGCCGCCTCCACCAGCAACTTCGAGTTCGAGATGACGGTGCGCGACGAAATGACTGGCCAGGAGGTCAGCTACCTCAACCAGGCGGGTGAGTTCGCAACCATTCAGGACACTGCGGCCATCCCCAGCCCGCCGCCCTCGGCGGCGGCGAAACTGCATCCGAAGGGTGCCATCTTTCCCGCCCCGGTTATCGCGTCCCTGGCCAGTTCCTGCTTACCCGACGATCAGACGCTTTGCCTGCTGGAGGGCCGCTTTCAGGTGAGGGCCAACTGGCGGGCTGACGACATCAACTTAGGTGAGGCCAACGCCGTCTTCCTGACCGATCGAAGCGGCGCTCTGACGTTCTTCGCCGAGTCTAACCTCGAAGTTCTGGTCAGGATCGAAGACGGCCGCTCGGCAAACGGCAATTTCTGGTTCTTCTTTGGAGGGCTTACCGACGTTGCCTACGAGATCACGGTTGTGGACACTGTGACCGGCCGTTCGCAGATTTTCGCAAACACGCGGCAGGAGGCCCAATCGTTCGGCACCGCCGCGCTCTTCGTGCCCGAGGTCCACTTGGCCCAGTTCGGGGGAGGTGCCGGGTTTTCGACGCGATTGACTCTCTTCAACTTATCGTCCGAAAGCGCCGGCGCGGCGCTGCGGCTCTTCGACGTCAACGGGATGGAGTTGACAGATGCGCCTGCGGCGGCACCGGACTTGCCATTGGCCGAAGGACTGGTCATTCCTCCCGACGGTTCGATTACCCTCACCACCTCGCCGCAAGGGGATGACCTGTTCCTGGGTTCGCTTTCGGTGCTCTCCGACCGACCCTTGGGAGCGCAAGCCCGCTACAGCCTGGCGCCTGGATCAGCCGCAGTAGGTACGGGAGAGGTGCTGAAGCGGGCCCGGGTGCCCGTGCGTCAATCGGCCCTGCTTACGATCCGCACCGGAGTGGCCCTGCGCAACCTGCGCACTGCGGCCACCAACGTGCGGCTCAGCGTGCTCGACGCTGAAGGAATGCCGGTGCCGGGTGCCGAAACCGAGTTCCGCGTGCAGGCCAACCAACGCATTTCCCAATTCATCGACGAGTTCTTCGAGCTTCCTGAAGAGTTCGAAGGGACCCTTGAAATCGAGGCCGACGTCCACGCCCTGGCCGTCATCGCCCTGGAACTGGGAAGCGCCGCAGGAGACTTCACCAGCATCAGCCCGGTCCCCTTGCCTTAGACTTGGCGCACCACTTTTCGACGCCTGGCGGGGGCTATATAATCCGGCGCCATGGAAATAACGCTGCGCATGCGCTTGAGCGCAATGATGTTCCTGGAGTTCTTTATCTGGGGAGCCTGGTCGGTGACCATGGGCACCTACCTCAACGAGATAGGCTTCCAGGGAACCGAAATCAGCCGCGCCTACAGCACCACGGCCTGGGCCGCCATCCTCTCGCCCTTCTTCGTGGGACTGGTGGCCGACCGATACTTCGCCGCCCAGAAGGTCATGGGAGTGCTGCACTTGCTGGGCGCGGCGCTGCTTTACTACGCTTCCACCGTCACCGATGCGGGGTTCTTCTTCTGGGTGCTGCTGGGATATGCCCTCTGCTACATGCCCACGCTGGCCCTGGTCAACGCCATCTCCTTCTACCAGATGAAGGAGCCGGAAAAAGAGTTCCCCTCCATCCGCGTCCTGGGCACCATCGGTTGGATCGTAGCCGGGATCATCATCTCCACCATGGAAGGCTTCGGGCTGGAGGGCATCGAAGCCACCTCGACGCCCATGCGGCTGGCGGCCGGCGCCTCGGCCCTGCTGGCCCTCTATTCCTTTTCGCTGCCCCACACGCCGCCCGCTTCAGCGGGCAAGTCGGTGAGCGTGGCCGAGGTGTTGGGGCTGGACGCCCTGCGCCTGATGAAAGAACGCCCCTTCGCCGTCTTCATCGTCAGTTCGCTGCTGATTTCCATTCCCCTGGCCTTCTACTACAACTTCACCAACCTCTTCCTCAACGAGAGCGGGATGCAGGCGGTGGCCGCCAAGATGACGCTGGGACAAGGCTCCGAGATCGTCTTCATGCTGGTCATGCCCTTCTTCTTCCGCCGCTTGGGCGTCAAGTACATGCTGCTGGTGGGAATGCTGGCCTGGACCGCCCGCTATGTGCTCTTCGCCTTCGGCAACAACGACGCCCTGGTGTGGATGCTCTATTTGGGCATTATCCTGCATGGCGTCTGCTATGACTTTTTCTTTGTTACCGGCCAGATCTACGTCGACAAGAAGGCTCCTCCCGGGCTGCGCTCCAGCGCCCAGGGATTCATTACGCTGATCACCTACGGAGTGGGCATGGTCATAGGAGCCTGGGTGTCGGGCCGCATCGTGCAAGGCAACGAGGTGTTGCTTAACGGAGAGGTGAGCGGCCACCAATGGACGGACATCTGGATCCAGCCCGCCATCATGGCCGGCGCCGTGGCCGCGGCCTTCGCCTTGCTTTTCAACGAGAAGCGCATCAGAGGCTAGGACAGCCGGTCAAAACTCTCTCCCCAGCGGCCAACTTCCAAGTCTGGATTGCGGCGCTTAGCTTTCCCTTGGACTTGGCGCATGGGCGTGGGGTTGAAGCCCGCGCTGAATGACGCGGGAGCGGGAGTTGTGGGCGGCGAACAAAGTCCCCAGAGCCTCGGTCAGTTCCTGGGGAGAGAGCACGTCGCCGCAGGTGAAGACGTCCAGCGCGGCGTAGCCCTGCTCGGGCCAGGTGTGGACGGCCAAGTGACTTTCGGCGATCACCACCACTCCGCTCACGCCCTGCGGACTGAAGCGGTGAAGCACCGTTTCTACCACCCTGGCGCCGCAGCTTCGGGCGGCCTGCACCAAGGCGTTCTCAACCCGCTTGACGTCGTCCAGCAGGTCGGCCGGACATCCGTAGAGGTCGATCAGCACCTGTCGTCCCAGGGCTTCTTGCTTTTTGGGGGTGGGCGCTTGTGGACAAACCTGCATCACGTCTCAAGATACGTGCAGGGGCCCACGAAATTCAACCCCTGCCCGTTCAAGTGGTTGACGCCCCCGCGGCGACGGCAGCCCGGTCAGCGCCAGTGGCGGTCGATGACCCTGACCACGTCTCGGGCCAGATGCCTGACGTGGTGGGCGTGTCCCCGCCTGATGACCCGGTTGTAGTGGTCGACGACATACCAATCATAGTGCAGGCGGTAAGATCCGCAGCGCCCGTAGTAGCCGCGGTCCACGTCCAGATGCAGCGTGTAGTCCCAATCATGATAGCGGTCGCGGTAGCCCCGGTTATAGCCGTAGCCGCTGCGGGGACGGTAATGGCGGCGTTGTTTGGCGTAGCGGAATTGGAGATGGGAATGGCTGCGCCGGGCCCAATGATCGAACTCGTATTCGAGGCGGTCCAGGTCGCGGTAGGTCAGGTCGTAGTGGTCGGTGACCACGCCCACCAGCGGATAGTGGCGGGCCTGTGAAGCGAGTCCGAAAAACAGGAAGAATGTCAGGGAGAAAAGTATCCATCGAGCCGTATTCATCCGTCACCTCCACTCTATTTGGATGAAGCGACCTCCCGTCGCGGTTCAAACCTGCACCGTCGCAACCCAATTGCTGAGGGCCCAGCCGCCTAAGTGCGCTGGAAGAGCGAACCGATGCACGGATGGTGGGGAGGCGCATCCTTGCGGCGATTCTCATGAATGCCACGGGCCGCTCCCATGCCGCGTGACGTCCAATGGAATGTGTTTGAGGACGATCAGGGCGCGGTCGCCTCAGAAGACGGGATCGAAAGCCAGGCGCAGGCTGGCGCGGGGATCGCGCAGGCGGGCCAGTCCCGAGGGGCCCTGGCTGAGGACGTCCTGCATGCGCAGGGGGTTCCAGGCAGCGATGAGGCGAAGCTGAGGCAATTGGGCGGGAAGGTCGACTCGCAACTCGCTTCCCAGAGAGGCCCTCAAGATTCGATTGGTCGACTCCACCACCCGGAATCCTTGCGGACTTCGAGTGGAGAAGTTGATGGCGGTGTCGAAAAAGGGCGACACCGATACATTGCGGGTGAGCGGCACCTGATACTCGCTATTGAGGCCCAACAGGGCGTCTCCTCCCAGCGGACGCAGTCCCTCCTTTTCACGACGCCAGGGACCCGAGGTGGTGCCCGAGAATCCCCGCGCGGTGTCGGAATCGGTAAAGAGACGCTCGGAGAGCAACTGGCTTCCAGACCCGAAGTGCGAGTACTGGGCTTGAAAGCGAAAGGCGAAGCCTCTTTGCAGCGGCTCTTCCCTGCCCTCACGGCGATATTCCAGACGAGGACTCCAGTTCCAGGCCTGGGAGGGATCGTCAAAAAAGGAGAAGCGGCTGGACACCTTGAGCGACTGGCCCCCGACGAGCTCGTCCTCGCGGCCCCAGGTCCAGAAAGGACGCAGCACAACCCGGCGGGCCGGTTCCTGCTGGGGACGCTGCAACCAGGAAAGGCTGTACTCGCTTCCCGTTTCCTGTCCATGGCGGACGCGGTAAGCTGCCAGTCCGGTGAAGCCGGTTTCCTTGGAGCGGAAGACGTCCTCAACCCGTTCGTCCACGCCGGAGAGGCGAAATCCGGTGTGGCGGCGAAAAAAACGCAGAGCGAAGCGCAAGGGAACGTCGGTCCCCAGCAGGTAGCGCGAAGCGATCCCCAGCGCGGCGCCGGTGGTGCCGCCGCCATGCTCGACGTTCAAACCCAGTTCCTCGCCCAAGCCCAGCCAGTTGGCCAAAGTGAAGACCAGACCCACCTGCAATCCGCCCAGATCGTTGCGGCTGAGCGAGTAGAAGAAACCGCGCGGCTTCTTTTCCTCGAGGGAGATGACCACGTCGACCATCGCCTGGGGCTCATGGATGACCAGCTCCACGTCCTGATCGGTCAGCGGGCGTTTGAGCACCCCGGTGGAGTTGAGGTTGGAAAGGCTGCGGGCCAAAAGGCGCGGATCGAAAGGGCGGCTCTCTTCCAACCGCAACTCCCGCCGGTAGAAACGGTCGGGATAATTGTGGTGTCCTTGCAGGCGGATGAAGCGGACGTCGAGTGGAGGGTAGAGGGAAAAGACCACCCGGTGGTCAACCTCAAGCGCATCCTGATCGAAGCGCTGGAGGATCTGCAATTCTCGGATCAGGCGTCCCTGGGAGGCGAAGTGCTTCCCGGCCCGGGCGCGAAATTCCAGCAGAAGCCGTTCACTGTAAAACTCGCCTTCCACCGGTTGAGGAAGTTGCAGCGCGGACAGTTCCTGCGGGCAATCCCATCGCCCGAAGCGGAACCGGCCGCCTTCTTCGACCTCGATCTTCAAACGGATGCGCAGGCGCGAAACGCTCTGAAAGGGCAAGGGAAAGAAACTGCGCTCCCGGGTCTCCTGCACCTGCAGCGAAGCGCGTTCGACTGTGGCCAGGGGGAAGCCGGCATCCCGGTAGTGCTCCCGCACTTTTTCCAGGCGCTCCTCCAGGCGGTTGAAGTCGAGACGGCCTGAGACGTCCAACACTCGGGCCAGTTCATCGCCGCTGAAGAATTGGTTGCCCTGGAAGTCGACCCACCCCAGTTCGGCCCTAGGACCCTCGATGATTCGAAATCCCGCCCTGCCCGTTGTAGTGCGCTCGACGCGGGCCAGGGGAAAGCCTTGATCCTGGTAGTAGTGGCGCAGCAAACGTTCGCCCCGCTCCCAGTCGCGCTCGCTCAAGGCCTGCGGCGCCTGCGGGTCGAATCCCTTTTCTTTCAGGTGGCTGATCAGTTCCTGATAGGGAATCGATTCTACGCCCTCAAAGCTCAGTTCCCCGGAATCGTCAGCCAAAGTCCAAGCAACGAGACTGGCCCACGTCCACAACGCCAATGCAAGTGTCCTGGAATGCATGAGTTGCAAAGTTGGATGCAAGCCGGGTCAGGCGAGTTCAATCAGTCACTCTCGCTCTCGCGATAGCACTCGGCGTAGATGCGTTTCATGGGCGCCAGACAGTACTCGTCGACCAGGTCGGCGAAGAGGTCGTCCCGTTCCTCCAGCAGATCGCCGCCCTTCTCCGTCACCTCGAAATCGGAATGCACGATATCGGCCCTGCGGACGCGCGATTCGACTCGCACCGACTTGTCCAGCACCGGCTCGAAAGCCAGCAGGTCGGAAAAGGCGTAGTGATCGACCTCGGGCTCGGTCCAGGGCTTTTCGCTGCGGGCGCGCCAGTAGTACTTCTGAAGGCGGTCGACATAGCTGCGGTAGTCGAAGCCGGTGGACTTGTTGTTGACGCTGGCGACGATGAAGATGAGCCCGTGCCGCTCTCGCACCTCCAGCCCGTAGGTGACGTCCAGCTCATTGGGCCGGGCAAATTTGATGCGGTGCTTTGCAGGCTCGTGAAAACGCTTGATCTCGGGCTCTAAACCCAGGTCGTGAGAGTCTTTCTCGGTGACATAGTTGGGGGCCACCCGCTTGTACCAATGCTCGATCAGGCCGTAAAGAATGGCATCGATGGTTCGTGCCTTGTCGTCAGCGCTCATGCCGCGCCATTGTAAGCGACCCGACCTGTAGTAGCAATGTGGGCAGCCGCATCCTGTGGGCTGGAAAGGAGTTAGTGAATCAGGTGGTCGAGCTCCTGTTCCAGCTCGTTGCGGGTGACGAAGTAGGATACGCGGGAAGTGTCGGGGCTTGACAGCAGTTCACGCAGCTCGAAGGTCGAGATGCCTCCTAGAGCCTCGTCGATCTGCTCATAAGAAAGGTCGCCCGAATGAGCTCCCAGAGGGCTGACCCAAAGTTCCTTGCCGGCCCGAGTGCGCCCCTTGACCATGAGCTGGTTCTGCTGGCAAAAGAATTCAAGGTGGTTGAGCGTGATCAGATTAGGCTTGAAGTTCATCACATTTCCTCGATTCACCCGCCACGCAAGCCAAGCAGACGGCCGTTCGCCCCTCCTCAAAACGCTTGCTCTACCTCCCTTTTCGGACATGGGCGGCTTTTCTTGAGTCTCGGGCAACACTACGTTGCCCGCTACCGTCTTGTTCACGCTGCCACCTGCCGGCCGGCGTCATCTCTCGCGACATCGACCTTCAGTAAAGATTCCATTTGCCGCCGCAAGTTTCAAAGTTTCCAGGCCAGGGGCGAAGGCGGCTGCCTTTCGTGTAGAGTATTAGGATGCTGAAGTCATTGATACCGCCGCTTCTGGCCTTGTCGGTGGTGCCGGCCGCTCTGCTCGCTCAGGAGCAGGACGATCAAGTGATCCGCGTCGAGGTTGAACGCGTCAACGTCATCGTCACGGTCACCGACAAGCGGGGGCGCTTCATCACCGACCTGCCCAAGGAGCGCTTCGAGATTTACGAGGACGGCGAGCGGCAGGAGATCACCACCTTCGACCGGCCCACCGATCTCCCTCTGCAACTGGCGCTGATCATGGATACCAGCCAGAGCGTCCGCACCCAGTTGGACTTCGAGAAGGAAGCGGCGCGCCAGTTCGTGCTCAGCCTGATGCAGCCAGGCGACCGGGCGCTGCTGGTGGAATTCGATCGCGGAGTCAACCTGCTGCAGGACTTCACCGACCGTCCTTCGGTGATCGCCCGGGCCATCGACGGGCTTCAGGCCGGGGGCGGAACGGCGCTCTTCGACGCCGTCTACCGCGTCTCCCTGGACAAGATGTCGTATGGACGCGGACAAGACCGCAAAGTCATCCTCCTCATCAGCGACGGAGTCGACCGCGACAGCAGGTACTCGCGCCAGGAAACCCTGGAGATGGCCTTGCGCAACGAAGTGGCCATCTACGCCATCGGCACCAACCGCTTCGGCGCCGATCAGCGCAAGAAGGGATGGAACAACCTGGAGAAAATGAGCGAGAGCACCGGCGGACTGGCCCTCTTCCCCTACTCGGTGAGCAAGCTGGAAGAGTCGTTCGAGAACATCAACAAAGAACTGCGCAGCCAGTATCTGCTCGTCTACAATCCCACCAACACCGCCAAAGACGGCACCTTCCGCAAGATCCGCGTCAAGCTCAAGGACAAGGGCGGTCTGCGTCTGCGCCACCGCGAGGGATACTACGCCGACGGCGCCGAGGGCGTCCGCTAGGCGGGCGCGTCAGACTCTAGGGCTGCCGGTCATAACTTCTGAGCCAGGGGCCCTCCGTTTCTTGTCCCCGAAAGGGACAGATTCGCCAGCCCAGGGTCAGCCCCGGCGAACGCAAGCGAGACGGCGGCGCCACCCTGGGTATCAGACGGTAAAGGTCCGAACGTTGAGAGCCTGGAATAACGCGACAGGGTGGCTCAAAACTTCTGACGCGCTGTACTACGGCCACTCGGTGGCCAACAAGTTCACACACGGCTCAAGTTCCAGCGACCGCCGTGAAGGCCCAATTGCTCTCGGCGGTATGAGGTCGCTCGCTACTGCTAGTTTTCTCCCTCCGATCCTTTGTAGCCGGGTCCCCTGACCACGCGTCCGGGCGTGGCGCCGGTGTGCTGGCCGTTGTCGAGCACCTGCTCGCCATTGACGAAGACGTGAATGACGCCCTCGGCGTACTGGTGAGGTTGGGCAAAGGTGGCCCTGTCGATGACGGCCTCGGGATCGAACACCACCACATCGGCGAAGTAGCCCTCGGCCAACTGTCCGCGTTGCTTGATCTTGAGGTTCCCGGCGGGCAGGGAGGTCAGACGGCGAATGGCCTCGCGCAGCGGAATCACCTTTTCCTCGCGCACGTATTTGCCCAGCAGACGGGCGAAGTTGCCGTAGGCGCGGGGGTGAGTGCTGGACTTGAGAAAGACGCCTTCGGCCGCCGGGGCCTCGGCATCTGAGCCGAACGTCACCCAAGGCTGGGCGATCTTCTTCTTGATGTTTTCTTCCTGCATCAGGAAGTAGACCGTCCCCACCCGGCTGCCGTCCTCGATGACCAGGTCCATGGCCGTTTCGGCGGGAGAGGTGCCGCGCATTTCCGCCACCTCGGCCAGCGACTTGCCCGTCAGGTGCTTGAGGTCGTCGTTCTTGAATCCCACCAGCAGAAGGTTCTCGGCGCTGCCGGCGGCATGAAAGAGATTCTCCCATTCGTCGGTGTGGGTAGTCATCTCGGCCATGACGCGGCGGCGCGTGGCGGGATCCTTGAGGCGCTCGATCCAGTCATCCAGCCCGCCTTCCTGCACCCAGGGAGGCATGGAGGCGTCCAGTCCGGTAGCGCCCGCGGTGTAGGTGTACATGTCGGCGCGGATCTCCAAACCTTGGGCACGGGCCTGCTCGATCTTGGCGATGGCCTGATCCATCTTCTCCCAGTTGTCGCGGCCCGCCGCCTTGAGATGGTAGACCTCGGCGGCGATGTCGGCCTGGCGGGCGATGCGCATCGTTTCATCCAGCGCCTCCAGGAACTGGTTGCCTTCGCTGCGCATGTGGGAGATGTAGCTACCGCCGTACTGGGAAGCCACCTTGCACAATTCGATCAGCTCTTCGGTGGAGGCGTAGAAAGCGGGAGCATAGATCAGCGAGGAGCCGATGCCCAAGGCGCCTTCCTGCATGGCCTGGTGCACCAACTGGCGCATGCGTTGCAGTTCTTCCTCGCTGGGCGGACGGTCCTCGAAACCGATCTCATGGATACGCAAGGTGGTGGCTCCCAGGTAGGAAGCCACGTTGACCGAGACGCCCTTGTTCTCGAGGTATTCCAGGTACTCGCCCAGGCTCGTCCATTCGATGTCGTACTTGATGTCGCCTTGCTGCTCCCGAGCCTGTTCTTTCATGGTTTCGCTGAGGGGGCCCATCGACCATCCCTCTCCCATGACCTCGAGGGTCACCCCTTGCAGCACGTCGCTCATGGCGCGTCCGTCCACGATCAGGCTCTCGGTGGCCCAACTGAGCATGTTGATGAAGCCGGGCGTCACCGCCTTGCCCTGGGCGTCCACTTCTTCGAGGCCCACGGCCGAGCCCAGGTCGCCGACCGCGGCGATGCGGTCGCCGTTGAAGGCAACGTCGCCTTTGTAGGGCTCTCCGCCCAATCCGTCGTAGATGACGCCGTTGCGGATAATCAGGTCGTACTCGGTGGGTTGTGCGCAGGAAAGCGCCAAAGCCAGGGCCAGGAAAAGCGCCGCTGCCCCCATCCATTTCTTCGTCATCGGTCTCCTCCCCTTGTTGGAAAAATCTGAGCGCCCAGCTTAGCAAGACCGGGCCTTCCACGCTACGGGAGAGGAGCAAGTTCAGTCGCTGATGGCGTCGTTGATCTCTTCGAAGAGGTGGCCCAGCTTGTCGCGCTTGGCGCGCAAGTAGCGGCGGTTGTGGGCGGTGGGAGGAATCTCGATGGGGATTTGATCCACGACCTCCAGGCCGTACCCGCTGATGCCGCGGATCTTCTTGGGATTGTTGGTGAGCAGGTGGAGCTTTCGGATGCCCAGATCGATCAGGATCTGTGCCCCGATGCCATATTCTCTCAAGTCGGCCGGCAGGCCCAGGCGGGTATTGGCTTCCACGGTATCCAAACCCTGTTCCTGCAAGGCGTAAGCTTTGAGCTTGTTGATGAGTCCGATGCCGCGGCCTTCCTGGCGGATGTAGAGGACCACGCCGGTACCGGCCTCAGCGATGCGCCGCATGGAGCCTTCCAACTGAGGCCCGCAATCGCACCTGAGGGAGTGGAAGATGTCTCCCGTCAGACACTCGGAGTGGACGCGCACCAGGATGGGTTCGTCATGCACCTTGCCCTCGCCCACATCGCCGCAGGTCATGGCCAGATGCAGGTACTCGTCGATCTGGGAGCGGTAGCAATGGAGGCGGAAGTCCCCATATTCGGTGGGCATTTCGACATCGACCACCTTCTCGATCAGCCTCTCGCTGCGGCGGCGGTACTCGATGATGTCGGCTACCGAGGCCAGGGCCAGTCCGTGCTTGTGGCAAAACTCGATCAGTTGGGGGACGCGGGCCATGGTTCCGTCCGGATTCATGATCTCGCAGATGACCCCGGCCGCTCGCAGCCCGGCCAGCCGGGCCAAGTCGACCGAACCCTCGGTCTGCCCGGCCCGCACCAGCACGCCCCCGCGGCGGGCCCGGAGCGGAAAGATGTGCCCGGGCGAGGCCAGGTCTTCGACGCTGCACTGGTCGTCGACGGCAGTGAGAATGGTGTGGGCCCGGTCCTGTGCCGAGACGCCTGAGGTCACTCCCTGAGCGGCGTCGATCGAAGCCGTGAAGGCCGTGCCGAACTTGGAGTCGTTTTGGGGCGCCATCAAGTGGAGTCCCAGTCGGTCGCACTTCTCGGGCGTCATGGCCAGGCAAATCAGTCCGCGCGCGTACATGGCCATGAAGTTGATGACCTCGGGAGTGACCTTCTCGGCAGCCACCACCAAGTCACCTTCATTCTCGCGGTTTTCGTCATCGACCAAGACGATCATGCGTCCGTCTCGGAGCTCTTCCAGGGTCTTGGGAATTGGTGTGAACATTCAGCTTAGGCCTCTCTAGACACGAAGTAAAGAAGGATACCACGGAATCTGACCTCACCAAGGTCAGGGTTCCCAGAGGAAGGAGAAGCGGCGCACGAAAGCCACGCTGCGGGCCGGGCACTTGACGTACTCCTCGGCCAGGTCGGCACTGAAGCCCTCGCCCAGCAGCCGGCGGCGGGTTGCCTCCCGCCAACGGGCCAGAGCTTGAGGATCGTCTTGCGCAGCCAGATACCCGCGCGCCGTGCGGTCCCATTGGCGCAGGTGTCTGCGGAAGCCCGGATGGAACATGTCGCCCAGGAGCGGATCGTCCTGCACGGCCCGCTGAGTACGCCGGTAGGACTTGGCCAAGCTGCGGTAGAAAGCCTCCAGTCCCAGAGCCGCTGTGGCCTGGTCGACTTGATAGATCCGCTCCAGATAGCCCTTCAGTCCCTCCAGGTGCTGGAGGGGCTGGCGCGATTCGGGCAACCAGTTGGTGATTCCCAGGGGACCTCCCAGAAGCGCTTTCCAGTCGAGGTAGGTGTTGCGGAAGACTCTCGAGGGCGAGTAGAACTCCTCATCGGGAGCAATCAGGTTGAGGGCGTCGTGGTCGAGAAAGACCAGCTCCAGGCGTCTCTGGCCGCCGCTCCAGAAGCTGCGCAGGCCCACATTGCGCACCACGAAGGACTCGCCCGAGGCCGTCCCTCGCACGCCCAACACGCAGCCCCAGACGCGGGCGGCCTGACGCATGAATTGCACATAGAGCGCATCAGCCTTGGCCCGGTTGGCGCGCAGGACGGCGGCGATGCGTCCGCACTTTGGCGAAGGGGACGCGGGTTCGCTCCACTGGCCCAGCAGGCACTCCAGCAGCAAGTCCTGGAAGGCCTCTTCCCCTCCCGTATGCTCCCCTCCCAGTTGGCGGCGGTATTCCCGGTAGCCGTCTTCCTGCAGGTAGGCGGCCAGGCGGTCGAGGCGGAAGGATGAGGTCCCGCAGAGCAGCATTTGTCCGGGGGCCGACTGGGTCAGGAAGAGGGTGGCGCGTCCGATGTCGCCCCCCAGGGGAGGGGGTTCCCAATCGTCTTCCCGCTCATAGGCTTGCAGCACTTCCTCAAGCTGCTCCTGAAGAAGGTCAAAGGAGGGGCCGTAACGCACAGGATCGCTCAAATAGGCCAGCAACAGCGTTTCGCCTCCGGCCGGGGCCGGCACGGAATGCACTGAGCGAAGCGAGAGGGGCAGGCCGAGGGGAGCCTCGCGGCCCTGGCTGAGGCGATAAAGGCGGCTCAGCGCCGTGGCGGCGCCGGCTTCGAAGCGCAACTGGCGGCTGGGAGCCCCGCAATCGAGCCGATGGGACTTGGGGATCTGGCGTCCCTCGCGGCTGAAGAAGACGCGCAGCGGATTGGGACCTCGGCGTCCGGCACGCTTGAGTTCCAACTCCACGTCGCTGCCCGGTGGACGCACGATCAAGACGATGGAGCCCAGGGGGTACTCCACCAGAGACCCCAGCCGAGAGGGAGTGTCGTCATCGACCCACCAGATCTCGCCTTGCTCCAGCAATCCGTCCACGATGGCCGCCTCGTAAGCCGGCAGCCTCCTGTGGGCGCGGCTTGCCTCAGCCTGGAAGAAGGGATGTTCGTCGACATCTATATCCAGCAGTCCGCAGGAGGTGCGCGTGTGCTGACGGATGCGTTCGACAACCGCCTGAGGGGGAATGAGAAAGCGAGCCATCTGCAGGCGCCATTCGCTGTCCAGCAAGCCTGAAAGCAAGGACAGCGCACGCGGATCGTGGGGGGCGCGCCGCAAGGCCGCGTGGAGAGCGCGGTGACGGCTCAGGCGCATCTGCATCTGCTGAGCCACTTCGAATAGATCTCGGCTAGAGAATCCCTGCCTCCCGAGGTCGCCGTCGAGCAAGGTCTCGCGGGCATCGGAAGCCAACCCCAGGCTATGGAAAAAGGGTCCCAGGCAGGAGCGGTCGTCCAGGGGCAAATTCTCGACCAGCATCTCCAGCAGGAAGGCGGCCAGACAGCGGTCTTTCCAGGCTGAGCCGGAATCCTGCCCCCATGCCACCAGGCGCAGCGCCTCTTCTTGGCACCATTGACGCTGACGGGCCACGGCGTCGATGCGCCGCATCCACCTCCCGGGAACCAGCCCTCTTGTTCCCAACTGCGGCACTTAGCTGCTCTTGCTCCGTGACTTGAGCACGCTCTTGGTCTTTGGAGCAGCTTTAGCGCTGGACTTGGCGCTGGACTTGGAAGCTTTCTTGCCGCTGCCCTTGCCGCCCTTCTTAGGACGCTTTTTGATGGAGACTTCGGCGCCCACTGCCACGGCCAAAGCCTGCAGCAGCTCCAGGGCGGTGCTGTAGCGTAGACGTACGTTCACTTCCTGTGGGGGAGTGGTGTTGGGGAGCTGATTTCCGCCCATGAAACCTCCTGACCTTCAAAGCTGTAACGATGACGACAAACGACTGCTTGACCAAGGATAGGGCGGTAGAACAAGGCGGTCAAGAAAAACTTGAACTGAATCCAATGCAAGGAAAGGATGGCTGGCGGGACGAGGAAGCCGCGGGCGTCTGATGGTGCCGGAGGCGGGACTCGAACCCGCACGCCTGTGGTAAGGCACTACCCCCTCAAGATAGCGTGTCTACCAGTTCCACCACTCCGGCATTTTCAAGAATCGGCTGCATGCAAACGGCTCTAAGTGCCGTCCTGGGAGGATCCGCCCTGGCCTTCCGTGCCCGAGCCTTCTTGGGAGGGCGGCGGAGAAGTCTCTCCCGAGCCTTCCGTGCCGCCCGGCGAGTCCGGCTCCTCGGGGCTGGCAACCGGTTCGGTGTCCTCCGACACGGGCTGGGCTTGATCGGTCAGGGGTATCGGAGCTTCTGGCACGATGGATTCATGGTCATCCGTCGATGTGATCGAAAGCCCCAGGCTGGTTACCATGAAGACCACGGCGGCTATAGTAGTCGCCTTGCTCAGCATGGTCGCGCCGCCCCGGGCTCCAAAAGCCGTTTGACTGGCCGAGCCGCCAAAAGCGGAAGCCAGGTCACCGGCCTTGCCCGACTGCAACAACACCACCAGGATCAAGATCAAGGCTGCGATAATATGGAAGAGCAATAGCCCGTAATAAATCATCTTCTTCTGTCCAGCTTGCTATCCCCCGTCAGGCCTGCTTGCCGTAGTCGACGATGGCGGCGAAGGAATCAGCCTGCAAACTGGCTCCGCCCACCAGGGCGCCGTCGATATCCGGTTTTTCCATCAGGCCCGAGGCGTTGCCGGGTTTGACGCTGCCTCCATAGAGAATGCGCAGACCCTCGCCAACGCTGGAGGAGAACCGGTCACGGAACCAACCGCGGATAGCCGCGTGCATCTCCTGGGCAATTTCAGGCGTGGCAGTCTTGCCCGTACCGATCGCCCACACCGGTTCGTAAGCGACGATGATACGGGAGATCTCCTGGCCTGTCAATCCGTCACAGCCCTGCTGGAGCTGGCCCAAGACCACCTCCTGGGAGCGTCCTTGCTCGCGTTGCTCAAGCTGTTCGCCCACGCACAGGACCGGGGTCAGCGAGGTGGTGGAAACCTTGCGCAACTTGCGGTTGAGCAGCTTGTCGTCCTCGCCGAAGAGCATGCGGCGCTCGGAATGTCCGATGAGCACGTGAGTGCAGCCGCAGTCCTCGAGCATGGCGGCTGAAATCTCTCCAGTGAAAGCGCCTTGATCTTGGTGGTGGAGGTTCTGAGCTCCCATGCCGATAGAAGTGCCGACCACGGCCTGGCGCACCCGGGACAAGACGGTAAAAGACGGAAAAAGCAGGACTTCCGGCTCCGGGCTGCGCCCGATCAGGACGTCCAGAGCGCGCACGAAATCGACGGCTTCGCGTCCCGTCTTGTGCATTTTCCAGTTGCCGGCAATGATGCTGCGTCGCATGGGGATCCTTTCACAAAAAGCGCGGCGGGAGCGGCCGAACAAGTCACCGCTCCCGCCGGGGCCATCGGGGTCATCGCTGAACCGTCATTTGCTTAACGGCTGAGCATGTATTCCGCCAGGTCGACAACGCGGTTTGAATAGCCCCATTCGTTGTCGTACCAGGCCAGGACTTTGACCATATTGCCGCCTATGACCTTGAGGAAGGGGCCGTCGACGATGGCGGAGTGGGGGTTTTTCTGGTAGTCGACCGAAACCAGCTCTTCCTCGGTGTACTGGAGGACGCCCTTGAGATCGCCTTGCGAGGCGGTGATGAAAGCCTGCTTGACCTCGTCCAGGCTCACCTCCCGCTCCAGGGTGGCCACCAAGTCGACGATCGATCCGGTGGGAGTGGGCACGCGCACGGCGTAGCCGTCCAGACGGCCCTCCACTTCGGGCAGCACCAGCGAGACGGCGGCCGCGGCGCCGGTGGTGGTGGGGATCATCGAAAGCGCCGCCGCGCGGGCCCGGCGCAGATCCTTGTGGGGCGCGTCGAGCAGGCGCTGATCGCCGGTATAGCTGTGGACGGTGGTCATCAGCCCTTTCTCGATGCCGAAGGATTGATGCAGCACTTTGGCTACGGGAGCCAGGCAGTTGGTGGTACAACTCGCGTTGGAGACGATGTGGTGAGTATGGGGATCATAACTCTGGTGATTGACCCCCATGGCCAGCGTGGCGTCGGGCCCCTTGGCGGGAGCCGAGATGATGACCTTCTTGACGCTTCCGCCCAGGTGCTTGGCGGCGTCCTCTCGCTTGCGGAAAAGGCCGGTGGATTCCACCACCAATTGGGCGCCCACCTCGCTCCAGGCAATCTGGGCCGGGTCGCGCTCTGAAAAGACGCGTATCCGGGATCCGTCCACCGTCAGGCTGCCCTCGGAATGACCGATGTCGCTGCCGATGGGTCCGTAGACTGAATCGTACTTGAGAAGATGGGCCAGGGTGCCCGAATCGGTGATATCATTGATGGCTACGACCTGCAGGTCGCTGCCGCGCTCCAACATGGCGCGGAGCACATTTCTTCCTATACGCCCAAAGCCGTTAATGGCGATCTTAGTCGGCATGTGTCGAGTCTCCTTTCCGTCGGCGCGGCGGCGAGCCGCGCTCGTGGCGGATTCTATAACAAAGAGCCGTGAGGTTCGAGTCGGCGACCGCTTGGTGCGGGCCGCCGGCGCGGTGTAGGATGGCGAGGCGCCTGCCAAGGCGGAGTCCGGCTCCCTCGAGTGCCGCCGTTTGTTATGAAAACGCTCATTCTGTCAGACATCCATTCCAACCTCGAAGCCTTGGATGCCGCCCTGCAGCAGTCCAGTTTCCAAGAGGTCTGGGTGTTGGGAGATCTGGTGGGCTACGGCGCCGATCCCGAAGCGGTGGTGAAGCGGGTGCGCGAACTGCAACCCGCCCACATCGTGCGCGGCAACCACGACAAGGTGTGCTGCGGACTCGAAGACGTTTCCCGCTTCTCTGATCTGGCACGCGATGCGGCCCTTTGGACACGCGGGCAGATCGGCCGAGAAACACGCGATTACCTGCTGGATCTGCCTCAAGGTCCCAAGCGGGTCGAGGGCTGGACGCTCAGCCACGGCTCCCCCTGGGACGAAGACGAGTACTTGCTCGACCAGGAACAAGTGTGGCCCCAGATGGACTCGCTGCGAGACCCGGTCTGCCTCTTCGGACACACTCACGTTCCCATGCTCTACCGCAGCCGCGGCGGACGGCGGCAGGCCTTCCACATCACCGATTCCTGCACCGTCCAAATCCAGGACGACGAACGCTATTTCATCAATCCCGGATCGGTTGGCCAGCCCCGAGACGGGGACTCGCGCGGCTGTTTCGGATTGCTGGACCGCGAGGAGAAGACCTTGCGCTTCATCAAGTTCGAGTACGACATCGAGGCAGCAGCCCAGAAAATCCTCAAGGCGGGTTTGCCTTCCTTGCTGGCCAGCCGTCTGCAAGTAGGACGCTGACGCAAGCCGCTCTCCCCATGGCCGCCCCTTCATGCACGATGCCGCCAACTGGTAGAGTTGCAGCATGAAAGCAGTGATTATGGCAGGCGGACGCGGGACGCGCTTCTGGCCCCTGAGCCGCAAGGCCCGGCCCAAACAGTTCCTGGACCTCTTCAGCACTTCGGACCAGCAAGGTGGCGAGGGCGCTTCAGGCACCCTGTTGCAGCGCACGGCGGCGCGCCTGCGTCCGCTGGCCGGTCCCCAAGACATCTACGTGGTGTGCGGACGCGACTACGCCCGCACCGTGCGCAGTCAATTGCCTGACTTGCCCCCTGAGAACCTGCTCCTGGAGCCGAGCGGACGCAACACCGCACCCTGCGCCGGACTGGCCGCCGCCTGCATCGCCGCCCGCCACCCGGGAGAGGTGATGGCCCTGCTGCCCTCCGACCATCTCATCAGCCAGGTCGGGGCCTTCCACCAAGCACTGCAAGCCGCCGAGCAACTGGCCCGCCAGGATTGGCTGGTCACCTTCGGCATCCGGCCCACCTTCCCGTCCACCGGCTACGGGTACCTGCAGCGCGGTTCCCAAATCGGGCGCTTCCACGGACAGACCGCCTACCGCATCCGGCGCTTCGTGGAAAAGCCTCCCCCCGAGAAAGCCCGGGACTTTCTGGCCCAGGGAGGCTACGACTGGAACAGCGGCATGTTCGTGTGGAAACCCGAGCGGCTTCTGGAGGAGATCGGCCATCACCTGCCCCGCATGCTGGAGGGATTGCAGAGGATCGCCAGCCGGGACTTCCGGGAGGAGGTCCTTGAAGAGGTCTTCCCCGCCCTGCAATCCATCTCGGTCGACTTCGGGGTGATGGAAAAGGCCGACAAGGTGGCCGGACTGCCCTGTTCGCTGGGCTGGAGTGACGTAGGCGGATGGCGCAGCCTGCAGCAACTGTGGCCTGCCGATGAATCGGGATTGGCCTCGGACCGGCCGCTGCTGGCTCAAGGCAGCCGTGACGTCCTGGTGCTCTCCCGAACGGCGGACGAGAAGAAGCTGACGGCGCTGGTGGGGGTGCGAGGACTGATCGTGGTGGACACCCCCGACGCGCTGCTCATCTGCGACGCCGAGCGCAGCGAGGAGGTCAAGGAAATCGTCCGCATGCTGGAAGCGCAGGACTTCGACTCGCACCTCTAGTGCTGCCGGTCATAAGTTCTGAGCCAGTGCCGCCGTTTGTTGTCCCTGGTAGGGACAGATGCGCCAGCCCAGCGACTGTGTTAGAAGCCAAGTCCGGGCTCGCTGAAGGCGAGCGATTCGCCAGCCCAGGGTCAGCCCCGGCGAGCGCAAGCGAGACGGCGGCGCCACCCTGGGTTTCAGACGGCAAATGTGCGAACGCGTGGGACCACTGGGTGGCTTCAAAACTTCTGACGCACTGCACTAGGCACCTCTAGGCTTCGAGGTCACGCAGGAGTCAGCACAGCGGCTTCCGGGGACTCCGGTGGGGATCGCCGCAAGGATGCGCCTCCCACCTGCCGACAATCCTTTCC
>DATIPQ010000007.1 GCA_035471785.1 Acidobacteriota bacterium | reverse complement strand
TCGGGATCAATGCCTTCCGTCCCGGGCAGGTAGACACGATCTACTCGGCTCAACTCGCCAACGGCGGGGCGGGAGGAGCCTTCAGCTTCACCAACCTGAACCTGGTCAATACCTCCAATCAGCAGGTTTTGGTGACCATTAAGGCTGTTGACGAAAACGGCGTGCTCGTCAGCGATCCTTTCATGGTCAACATCATGCCCAACGGCTCCTTTCAGCGGGACGCCAGCGACTTGTTCGTACTGGGACTTCCCTCGAACTCCGCGGTCCGCACCGGCTCCATCATTGTCGAAGCCAACCCGCCGGGGTTGGTGGGAGACGTGATCTTCGGCGATCCGGTAGGTTTCGAAACGGCTGCCGCCATGCAGCTTCAGGCCCGGACCTTCAGCCGGGCCTTCTTCAGCCAGGTGGCCAATAACGAGTCCATCTTCACCGGGCTGGCCATCTTCAATCCGAGCCTCGACCAAGATGCCGAAGTCACGATTCAAGTCTTCGACGCGGAAGGCAGTCTGGTAGGAGAAGGCACTTTGATGCTGGCGGCTCAGAACCGCATTTCACAGGTCTTGGCCCAACTGGTGCCGGAAGCAGCCGGACAAGTGGGCGGATACATCAGGCTTGAGTCCACGGTGCCTATCGTGGCCCAAGAGCTGTTCGGGAATAACGGCCTGACTTTCTTGTCGGCCGTTCCGCCCCAGGCAGAAACTCCCTGACCATCCCAGGCGCCGAGATTTTCTTAGGCATTCTCAGGCCTCGGCCTGGGGCCTTTCCACGTCGTCGGGGACAGGTGATTCCACGGTACGCGGCTCTGGATCTTCGTGCTGAGTGGGACACCAGTCGAGGTGGTCGGGCAGTATGGCGCCGCATTCCTGGCAGCGCTTGACTCCCGAGCTATCTTCTTTTTTGCCGAAACCTAACTTGTCGAGTAAGCCCATGATGTTACCCCTTTTTTTTCTTTAATGGTATGCCTCAAAGACTTGACAGTCAAGAAGTTAGCGCAGAAGGGGCAGGGTCTCGATCAAAGAAAATAGCGCTTTTTGGCCTTGGGTGAGACCTGATTCGAAGAATCCTGGGGGCCGATCTTGATATGCGCTTTTCCGTCCTTTTCCCGGTCCATCTTGATGAAGAAGTGGCGCATGCGAGGGTTCTTGTCGCTGAAGCCCTGGAAGAGCACGTTAACGGGCGAAGAGGCGCTGACCGCCGGCGCCAGGCCCGCCACCAACAGCAGCAAGAGGAATCCCGCGGCCAGACGGCTCCACAGGCCGGTTCTGCGGGGAGGCGGAGTCTCTCCCACCAGACGGCGCACCCGGCTGACGATGGCTGACTCGCGGCCGGCCATTCCGGGAGCAAGCGCCGGGGCGGGAGACGCTTCTATCCAGGCCGCCACCTCGGCCAGGCAGCGGGCCAACGATCGTCCTTCCCCGACTTGGCGAACGGCCCAGTCGTCGCACAAGTACTCCGACTCGCGGCAGAGGCGACGGCGGGCCAGCCGGTTGAGCGGCTGGATGAAGAAGAAGGCCTGAATGAGGGCTGAGAAGAAGAGCCAGAAGGAGTCGCGGCGCACGATGTGAGCCAGTTCGTGTGCCAGCATGCCTTGCTGTTGACGCGGACACAATTCGCGCTCGGCACGGGCGGGAATGCAGATTTCCCGGCCCACGGCCAGCGGCGAGGCGATGAAATCGCTGCGGGTCAACAAGACGTAGGAGGCGTCCGCCCGCCGGCACAGATCATCGAGCATGCCCCGCAGCGGACCCTGGTGGATGGGGGTGCGTGCCGCCAAAAGACGGCCCAGCCGCGCCTTGGTGATGAGCACGCGCAGGGCCAGCATAGAGCCGATCACGAGCCAGATCCAGAGTGCGCCCCGCACCCAGGGATTGGAGAGCGGGCGCAGCTTGAAGGTGAAGTTCCCGGTTGACGCCGAGTCCTGCGGCGTGACGGTGAGAGGTCCGAAAGCGTGCAAGCGGGATTCCCTTCGGTAAGACCAGGACTCGACCTGCGGGCTCTCCTGGCTGGGAAGCCTGATGGTCCCTTGGGCGGACGGCCCGGGGGTGCGCAAGTGGAAAACCAGCGGCGCTCCCGTGGAGTGCCATTTCAAGGAGGGGGCGGATTGGCCCGAGCTCTCGCCCACCGCGCCGGGGGCCGACTTGGGAAGCCGGGAGAAGGAAGGCAAACCGCTCCCGGAGCCGTCCTCGGCATCCAGCTTGACGTGATCGAGCCTGGCACTGAGGTCGCTGTTCAGAGCCGCCAATAGATCGAAGGACCCGCTCAGGGGCTGATAGCCCGACCAGGCCTGCACGGTGGCCGTCAGCATCCCGCCTGTGAGAGCCGCCTTCCAGAGCGTTTCGCGCAATTCGTTGCTTGTCAGCAGCCGCAAGCGGGTCAGCAGCCACACCGATCCCAGCAGCAGGGTGCTGTGCAGCAGGTAGGTCACCAGCCAAGCCGCCGCCGTCTCCTGCCAAGGCAAAGTGAAATCAGGCATTGGGCTCGTCCTCCGCGTCCTCGATAATGGCCCGCACCTGCTTCAGGTCTCCCGGCTCTATCTCGGACTCTGTCAGCAAGTGACCGACCAGGGCCGCCGAATCGCCCTGGAAGAGGTGATCGATCAGGTCGGCAACCATGGAGCGGCGAATCTCCCGCTCGCTCACCAGCGGACGGTAAACGAACTGGCGTCCTTCGGTGCGATGGCCGACCACGCCGCCTTTTTCCAGCCGCTTGAGCAGCGTCGCCACGGTGGTAAGCGCCAGGGGACGGTGTTCCTGGACGGCCTCGTGCACTTCGGCAACCGTGGCCTCACCACGCTCCCAGAGCACTCTCATCAGGTCGATTTGCAGGTGGCTCAGTTGCTTCTTCTTCATCAGGTATTCCACCGGGCTGCCGGACCTCCGCCAGGATACTACAGGCGTAGTTCGGCGGTCCAGCCTTATACACGCTCTAAGAGGCGGAATCGTTCCGGCGTCCTTGGCCGCAACGGCTGCAGAAGGGACATCTGAATTCCACCACCCCGTCTGAAAAGCGGCGGGAGACGATGGCGGCATCGTCATGGGGGCAGCGCAGAGGACGGTCTTCGGCCAGGCATTCCATGAAATAGGCCACGTCCATGGCGCGGAAGTCCTGAGGCAGGCGGTCGGACAGCCAGCGGAAACCCTCCCGGCAGCCCGGGCAGCGGACCTGCAAGGCGATGTCGGGCAGGGCTTGGTAGTCGACCGCGATGCTCAGGTCCTCCCCGCACTGCGGACAGGCCGGATGCTCCTTGCCTCCCTCGGCCCGGAAATAGTCGAGGGCGATGCTCTGGCGCTGCGAGGGTGAAAACATGGGAATGGCTCAGGCCGCCCGCATCCAGCGGGCCACCTCCCTCAGAGAAGGCCGTTTGCCGTAGAGCAGTACGCCGACGCGGAAGAGCTTGGCCGAAAGGCGCACCACCACGAACAGACTCAAGATCAGAATCAACAGCGAGAGGGCGATCTCCCAGGGCGGGACGTCGGTCATGGAGGTGCGCAGCACCATGGTCAGCGGCGAGGTCAGCGGAATGAAGCTCAAGACCTTGGCCAGCATCCCGTTGGGCTGCTGCAGGATGATGGCGATGGCGAAGAATGGACTGACGGCGGCAATCGACCACACCATGGCCCACTGCTGGCTTTCTTTGACGTTGTTGCCCAACGATCCGAAGGCTCCCATCAGCGTGCCGAAGAGCAGGAATCCCAGAATGAAATAGAGCGGCGCGGTAATGAACTGGACCGGACGAAATTCCAAAAAGGGCAGCAGGGAGACGGCGGGAATGAAGGCGATCAGCAGCCACACCCCGATCTGAGTCAGTCCGGCTCCGCATTGTCCCAGCACCTTGCCGGCCAGCAGTTGGTCGGAAGTAACCGACGACAAGAGGATTTCGATGACGCGGTTTTCCTTCTCCTCGGCTACGCCCTGCAGCAGGTATCCGGCTGAACTCATGACGGCCATGAAAAAGATGATGGTGAACAGGTAAGGCACCACGAAGCCCCTGATCTGCTCGAAGATGCTGGACACCTCGCGAGCCTCGCCTTCCCCGTCGAGTCCGTGGGTCTTCAGCCTCAGGGGAGACCACAAGAGGCGGGCCGTGGACGGCTCCACCATTCCGCTCACCAGGCTGGCCCGAATCCAGCGCTGCAGCGTGCTCCAGGCAGGGCGGTCGTCGTCGAAGGTTCCGCCCGAGCGACGGTAGAGCTCCACCTGGCCGCTCTGCCGAAAGTCCTCGGGAATGACGTAATAAGCATCGACAGAATCGTCTTCCCCAGCCTCCTGCCGGCTTTCAAGCAACTGCAGGTCGGGACCTTTGGCGGCCCGCTCGATCTGGGATTGCAGGAGACCGCGCAAGAATCCGGGAACCTGGTCCAAAATGTCGTCCAAGCCCTCAGGGGGAGACGAGTCGCCGATCGCGTCTTGGCGAGCCTGCATGCTCAGCACGCCGGCTTCATCGACGATTCCGACCAGGCGTACGCCTTCCTGTACGCTCCGGGCCGTGAAAAACCCGATGACGGCGAAGAAGCCGAAAATCAGCGCCAGAAAGAGCGGCATGCCGAAGGTGGCGATGAGGAAGCCCTTGCGGTTGACCGTGGCTATGTATTCCCGCCGCGCCACCAGCAACAGCTTGTTCATAACGCCACCTCCCGGGTCTGTCGAGCCAACTCGCTGTCCTCGGGCGCCAGCACGTCGGCCTTCTCGGCCACCCGTACGAAGATCTCCTCCAGGGTGTAGAGGGCGCGTGTGAAATCTTCGATCTCGTAGCCGTCGGCCGCCAGGCGGCCGAGAAACTGAGAAGGCTTGAGTCCATCGCCCAGGAAGACTTTCTGGCGCCCGTTATAATCGACGACTTTTTCCACTCCCTCCCGGTCACTGTCGAGAGCCGGGCGGCAGGTGATCAGCACCGCCGGTTCGGAATGCTGGTGGATGATGTCCTGAACCGGTCCGTAGAGCACCCTCACGCCCTGGCTGATCATCATCAGGTCGTCGCAAAGCTCCTCCACCTGACTCATCTGGTGGGTGGAGAGCAGGATGGTGGTGCCTCTCCCTTTCTCTTCTTTGAGCAGCGACTTGCAAAGGCGCACGTTGAGGGGATCGAGGCCCGAGAAGGGCTCGTCGAGAATAACCAGGTCGGGCTCGCTGACGAAGACCGAGATCAACTGGATCTTCTGCTGATTGCCCTTGGAGAGCTCTTCCACCTTTTGATCGGCGGTGGCCGTCATCTCAAGCCGCTCCAGATAGTATTCCATCCTCTCCCGGGCGCGGGACTTGGAAAGGCCCTTGAGGCGGGCGAAATACTCGAGCACATGGCGCACTTTCTGCTTGAGGTAGAGCCCGCGCTCCTCGGGCAGGTAGGTGATGCTGTCCTTGAGGACGGTATCGAGAGGCCGTCCGCCGTAGAGGATCTGTCCCGAGTCGGGCTGCAGGATGTCCATCAGCATGCGGATGAGGGTGGTCTTGCCGGCGCCGTTGGGCCCCAGCAGGCCGAAGACGCGTCCGCTTTGCACCTGGAAAGACACGCCGTCCACGGCCATCTTGTCTCCGAACTGCTTGCGGACGTCTTGAAGGGATATGTGCATGGAGTGCCTGGCGCCTTATTGGTCCAGCAAGGCCAGCACCTTGTTCATCTCGGTCTGGAAAGCCTGGCGGTCGAGGCTGCGCTCGCCGCGCGCGTCCTTGATCTTGAAGGTCTGGGCGGCCTCCACTACTTGATCGGGCGAAGAGAGGGCTCCCAGCTCGTTGAGAGCCAGAAAGCGCCTGTAGTTGTAGGTGTTGCGCACCAATCCGTAGCCGTCGACATGAATGAAACCGGCCTCGGGGCTGCCCAGGGAGACTTGGCAATCTTTGAACTCGCAGTAATTGGCAATGTCGTCGATGGTCAAGGCCGTACCTCGTTGGCTGTTTACGAGAGAGGATTTTATATCATATCGGCCCGCTCAGGAGCTGTCCTGCCGGCCCCGGATGCGGCGCCCGGCCATGTTGGCGGCGGACACGATTTCGGCGTCCTCGGAACGGCTCCAGCGTTCCACCTCGGCGAGGTGGGAGGCGTTGCCGCGGATCCCGATCACTTCCAGCAGGCGCACTTTGATGGGCTTGGATTCGCTCTCCAGGTAGGGGATGAGCTGGTCGATCTCCGCAGGCTGCAGTTCCAGCAGGTAGTTGAAGGCCTGGTTGCGTCCGATGTCGTCGACCAGCGCCACCAGGTGCTCGGGACGTCCCAGCCGGTAAAGGGCGAAGGAGAGGGCCAGCTTGACCTGCTTGCTGTCGGCTCGAAGCTGGTCGCGGGCCAGGTCGCGGATGAGGTTCTGGTCGGCTTCGCCGATGCGGGCCAGTCCTTCGGCGGCATAGCGCCGGAAGTCCTGGCGGGGATCGGCCAGGCCGTTGATGAAGACGCCTTTGGAGCGGGCATCGCCGATATGGGAAAGGGCGATGAAGGCGCGCTTTTCAAGGTCGTCCTTGCCGCTCACGGGAACCACCTTCCAGAGGCGCCGCCGCTCTTTCACGTCCAGCAGTTCGGTCAGCCGGGGGACGGCTTCCTCGATGCGCAGGCGTCCCAGGGCGAAAATGGCCTCGTCGCGCACTTCCTTGCTGTCGTCCTCCACCAGCGGGAGCAGCGCGCCGCCCACCGAGGGATCGGCGATCTTGTAGGCCGCCCTGATCAACTCGACCTTGACCTCCTTGTCGTCTTCGCGGCTGAGCGCCTCGCGCACCTCGGCCACCCGCGAGCGGGCCCGCAGGATTCCCAGCGCTTCGGCGGCCTTCTCGCGCACCTGGTCGTCGTCGTCCTGCAGCAGCCTGGCCAGACCGTCCACGGCCCGCTGGCTGACGGGGACGTAGGGTTCCACCATGAGCGGATTGAAGTCGTCGGAGAGCGGATTGAGGAAGTCGACGGCCTTTTCCACCCCTTTGACGAATCCGCCTTCCTGGTAGACGTACATGTCGACGAGGCCCTCGATGGCCTTGCGCTGTATGGCGTTCTTGGGATCGTCGAGGCGTTCGATGTAGGCCGGCAGGGCCCGTGTGTCGTTGATCGCCACCAGTGCGCGCATCACCTCGAGCCGCACGCCGTCATTGGGATCGCTGCTCACGTCCACCAACTGAGGCACGGCATCCCTGACTTTGTTGGCCCCCAACAACCGCGCCGCCTCTTTCTTGCGCTCCGGATCAGGATGCTGCAAATCATAAATCAGCCCCTCCACCGGAACCTCGCGGGTCTGGCCCAACAACGCCCCCCCGAACGCTGCCGCCACCAACCCCAAAACCACCATCCGCCACACCGCGCCCAATTCCACAAATCGACTCATCATGACCTCACTCAAACTGCCTCGCCACCCCGAAACACACCAAGCCCAGCCCCCAAAGTCTACCAAATCCACCTGACTGCACGCCTGTTGCCTGGCAGCCCGGAGGGCGCTGACATCAATAGCCGCCAGAAATGCACAACGCAAGGCCAATGACCCGCGAGGCCGAACTACAATTTTCCAGTCCGATGAGAGCTGTGGATGTCAACCAATCGCAACCCCGCTTCGACTAAGGGGGTGTGCGAGGAGATAATGGCTAGTATCGCGATCGGCATGGGGGGGAGATTGAACGAGGCGGCGGACAGGATGCCTTCCTTCGAAAACCTGGTGGGAGAGCACAGCGAGAAGATCTTCTTCCTGGCGCTCGACCTGACCGGGAATCACCATGACGCCGAAGACCTGGTGCAGGAAGTCTTCATCAAGGCCTACAAGTCGCTCAAGAAGTTCCGCGGCGAGGCCCAGTTCGGCACCTGGCTCTACCGCATCGCCGTCAACACCCACATCGACAAGGTGCGCAAGAAATCGGAGGCCGCCATGCGCGATTACGACAGTTGGGACGACGAGCGGAGCGTGCTTCACTTCAAGCCGCCCGCCGACCGTTCCCCGCAAGGCAACCCCGAACGCAGAGTGCGTTCGGCGGGAATCCAGGAGGACATCCGCAGAGCCTTGAAAACGCTTTCTCCGCGCCAGCACTCGGTCTTCGTGCTGCGCCACTACCAGAACCTCAAGCTGCGGGAAATCGCCGAAGTGCTCTCCTGCAGCGAAGGAACCGTCAAAACGACCTTATTCCGCGCCATCCGGCGGCTGCGCGATCAATTGGCCGCCTACCGTCCCGAGGTCGGGACGGGTGCATCGGGAATGCCCGGATTGGAGGGATCGCAATGAGAACTTGCGCCCAAATACAAGAAGATTTCCTAGAAGGACTCTACGGCGAACTGGACCAACACCGCCAAAGAAGCCTTCAAGCCCATCTCAAGTCCTGCGCCGGGTGCCGGCGCGAATTCGAATCGCTGCGCGCCACCCTGGAGGTCATGAGCCGGCGCCAACGCCCTCAGCCCGCTGAGGACTCGCCGGAGACGGCCTCTTCGCTGCGGCGCCTGCAAGACCAGATCCTGCACAGCGCCCGGGAAACCAAGACCCAGCCGTTTACCAGCTCAGACTCCCGCAGCAATCGCCGGTGGCTGATGCAGATGGCGGCGGGGATCGCCTTGATCGCCCTGGGCGTCGTCATCGGACGCATGACCATCGACCGCGGCCCCTCGGTCGATGGAGGACCCGCCGACCTGGCCTCGGCCACCGACGCGACCGCTGACGGAGCCGACAGCCCTTCACCCACCGAGGCCTTGGCCCTCCGCGTAGGAGGTTACGTCTCCAGCTCCCAGGCGCTGCTGGTGGGGCTGGCCAATCTCGACCCCGAAGCCGAAGGCATCGAGTCCTTCGACCTGGCTCCCCAAAAGCAGCTTTCGCGCCGCCTGCTGGAGGAAGCCAGCTACCTGCGGGGCAGCCTGGATGACCGGGAAAGCCGCGAAGTGGTGGAGCTGATCGCCGACCTGGAAAGCATCCTGCGCCAGATCGCCAATCTGGAAGCTCAACACGACGTGGAAGGCATCGAAATCATCCGACAGGGTGTGGAAAGCAGCGGCATCCTCATCAAGATCCAGTTGCAGAAGATCCGTCCCCACCCGGTGGTCCCCCAGAAGGATACGAAAAGCAAAGAGGCCGCCTGAAGGCCGCCTCAATTCTTGAAGAGATAAAAGAGAAAGAAGGAGAACTATGCGAACCCTGAAAATCATTCTCTCGGTTTGGCTCAGCTTGACGATGGCCTCCCTGGCGGCGCCCGCCAATTCCCGGGCCGCCAACGAAGCCCAGGAGGAGGCCGCCAAGCTCTATCAAAGTGCCTGGAACCTCTACCTGGCCGAGAATTACGACCAGTCCGAGGCCGGCTTCCGCAACCTGCTGCAACGCTACCCCAAGAGCCGCTGGGCCGATGACTCCGAGTACTGGCTGTGCACCATTCAGGTCAAGCGCGATGGAGACACTCCCCAAGCCTTCGGATGCTACGAATCCTTGGTCGAACGGCATCCCAATACACGCTACCGCGACGACGCCGAGGCCCAGATGATCACCATCGGGCATACCCTGGCCCGCCAAGGAATGGACCAGTACGCCGAAAAAGTGTCGGCCATGCGGGAGGGGCAGGACGAGGAACTGGCCTTGATGGCCATCTCGGCCCTGGAAGACATCGGGGACGACGAGTCGCTGGAAGCCGTACTCGAACTCTACCGCCGCAGCCAAAGAGAGGACGTGCGCGAGCGCGTGGCACGGGTGCTGGAAGACTTCCGCAGCGAGCGGGCCACTCAGTCCCTGATGGAAATCGCCCGCAATGACGCCTCTCACAAAGTCCGCCAGCGGGCCCTGCGCTCGCTGGGCGAGCGGGAAGGCGAAGCCGACGTGGTTCCCTTCCTCAAAGAAATCGCGGCAGACGCCTCCCAGCCTCATGAGAACCGGGCCTACGCCGTCCGCAGCATCGGCGAACTGGCGGCCCGCCAGGAACTCGCTTACCTGACCCAGATCGCCATCCAAAGCGAGCAGGAAGTGATGGGACGGGCCGCCCTGGGAGCCATCGGCGATATCAATGACCAGGCGGGCTTCGATGCCCTGCGCCAGGTCTTCGAACAAGCCGTGCTGGAGAGGACGCGGCGGCGCGCGCTCCTGGTCCTGGGCGACGACTTCCCCTCCGAGATGGTGCTGCCTTTCTTGAGGGAACTGGTCATGTCACACGGCGACAACGAAGTCCGCAAGACGGCGCTGGCCGCGATCGCCGACATGGACGACGAGATTGCCTTTCCCTTCGTCCGCGATCTGGCCCTCAATGCCGCCAGCCCGGTGATGCGCGAAACCGCCGTACGAATGCTGGACGAGTTCCGCAGCGAGGAATCCCTGCTCACGCTGGCCCAGATCCTGGGCCAGGACCGCAGCCACGCCTGCCGCCTGCGAGCGGCCCGCGGGCTGGGCGAATTCAATGACGACCGCTCGGTGGAGGCCCTCAAGAAAGCCGCCATGGAGGACGCTCATACGGCGGTCCGCCGCGCGGCCGTCAACTCGCTGGGCGAAATTGGCACCCCGGCCGCCAAACAGGCGCTGGTAGAGATCCTCAACCGCAACTAGGAGCCGACTGCCAGATCGGGCCAACCGGAATCTCTCGGCCACGTCCAAAATTCGAGAGGAGAGAAGATGAAAAGAAGAGTAATCCTTTGCCTGACTTTCTTGCTGCTGAGCCTGACAGGCCTGGCTCAGAACCTGGAGCGGGCGCCTCAGGGCGCTCTGGAACAAAAACTGGAGTGGGCCCGCGGGCAGTCCCAAGCCTCCTCCCAGGACGCCTTCTGGTTCGGCTATGCCTTCCGCCGCAACATGCGCCGGGACGCCCACGTGCTCAACTCCTACCGCATGACCCTGCGCGACGGACTGGTCTCCACCTACGGCCGCTCACTGCTGCCCCTGCTCGACGATCCCGCCACGGTGTTCGAAGATCACTTCAGCCCCGATCCCGAGGAAATGGTGCAGAAAACCGTGGCCGTCCTGCTTTACTTCAAGAGCGAGGACGGCGCCGCCCACCAACTGCGCAACATGGTGCGCGGCAACGTCGAGTTCCCCTTTCCGCTGGAGGACCATCCGCTGGTGTGGGCGGGGCAGGTGGAAGCGGCAGAAGGTTTCAGGTTGATGCGCAGCCTCTATCAAGGCGAAGAGGCGGAAAAAGCCCGCAAGGAAGTGGTTGAGGCGGCAGCCTTCCACGACCTGCCCCGGCAAGCGCTTGCCTTCATGCAGCAGGTGCTCTCGCACGAAGAGTCGGCGGACGTCCGCCGCGAGGCCGCCGAAGGACTGCGCATGGTGCAGACCCCCGAGTCGGTGGGCCTGCTGCAGCGGACGTTGCAAAACGACGCTTCCGCGGCCGTGCGCAAAGAGGCCGTCGAGGCCCTGGGAGCCATATCCCTGGCCCGCGCCGAAGCGGCCCTGATCGAAGTGCTGCGCGAGAACGGCGAGCCCGACCTGCGCCGGGAAGCCGCCGAGCAATTGCGCCGTCACAAGACCGAGCGGTCCGTCCAGGCGCTGCAGCAAAGCGCCTTCGAGGACAGCAATTCCCGCGTAGCCCGGGAGGCGGTGGAATCCCTGGCCTACTTTGCCGACGACCAGGGGCTCAATGCCCTGCGGCGCGTCCTCTTCCAGCACCCGGACGAGAAAGTCCGCTGCGAAGCCGCCGAATCCCTGGGCAAACGCAAGGACGCCCCGGCACGCAGGGTCCTGCAAGAAGCGCTGCAAGCCGACATTCCGGCCAGCGCCCAGAAGGAGGCGGTTGAGGCCCTGGCCCGCTTCCCCGCCCAGGACACTTTGTCCACGCTCATCGCCACGGCGGAATCTCACGCCCAGCCGGCCGTCCGCCGGGAAGCGCTGGAGCAACTGGGACGCCAGGCCTCGGAGAGAATCCTGCCCACCTTGCAGCGGGTGGCCGAAAACGACGCCGACTACCGGGTGCAGCGCGAGGCCCTGGAGGCCCTGCTCAACATTCCTCAAGGCCGCGGAGTCGACACGGTGGTCTCCATCGCCCGCACCCATCCCAGCCTGCGCCTGCGCAAAGCCGCTATCCGGGAGTTGGGCGACAGCTCCCACCCGCAGGCCAAACAGGCCTTGATCGAATTGGCCAAAGAACTGGAAAAAAAGCCCTAGCCCAACCCCCCAATCCGGACTTGCGAGTTGGGCCCTTAATCCAATGAGCCGCGCACCTGGAAAGTGACGGCGTCGAGCACAGGACCGTTGCAGGAGGCTTGAGACGGGGGACAGCCGATCAGTTGCAGCAGGTGGCGTCCGGGCACCGGCTTCCAGGAGATCTTTGCCGAGGCCGGCCCCAGATCCTCTCCGTTGAGGCGCCAGCGGCAGTGGGGACAGTCGTCGAGGCGAAAGAAGAGGCGTTGCCGCTTGTCGGGAATCTCGGGATCGAGGGCGAAGACGGTGTCGGCAGCCGGCGAGAGAATGCGGGCGGCTGCGGCAGCGGCCGGACGCGGGCGCACCTCGCGCGGCTGGCTGCCGCGCAAAAACCACTCCTTGCTCACCTCCCCTTGCAGCGCCATCCTAACCCGCGCTTCCACCACCCCTGGGGGAGCATCCGGAGGCTGGCTGGGGAGGCTCTCGTGAAGACGGTTCATGAGGTCGAGCCAGACCGGGGCCGCTCCGGTGACGCCGCTGACGTCCCACATGGGCTCTCCCGAGAAGTTGCCCACCCACACCCCCACCGTGTAGCGGCTGGAATAGCCCAAGCACCAGTTGTCGCGCATGTCCTTGCTGGTTCCCGTCTTGACGGCGGTCCAGAAGCGGGTGGCCAGCGCGCTTTCCAGGCCGAAGGTGGCGGCCCGGCTCTGGCGGTCGGAGAGGATGCGGCCCAACAAAAAGGCCGCCTCCGGCGTGTAGACCCTGCGGGGTGCGTCCTCGGCCGCGTCCCGGCCCGACAGGCGCAGGGTGAGGGGCGTCCAAAGGCCGCCGTTGGCCAGCGTCCGGTAGGCGTTGACCATGTCCCACAAACGGACTTCGGCCGATCCCAGGGCCAGCGAAGGTCCGTAGAAATCAGCCTCCAGCAGGGGACCTATGCCCAGCCGGCGCAGGCGTTCCACAAAGGGCTCGCCTCCTACCGTCTGCCACACTTGAACGGCGGGGACGTTGAGCGAAGAAGCCAGCGCCACCCGCGCCGTCACCCATCCCCGAAAGCTCTGGTCGTAGTTCTGGGGACGGTAGACGCTTCCCCCCACCGCCACCTCCATGGGCTCGTCGCGCAGCAGCGAAGCCGGCGTCAAGAGGCGCCGCTCGAAAGCCAGTCCGTAGAGGAAGGGCTTGAGCGTCGAGCCGGCTTGGCGCAGGGCCTGCACGCCGTCCACATAGCGGGCGCTGGAAAGCTCAGCGCTGCCTCCCAGGTAGGCCAAGACCTGTCCCGAGGCGTTGTCGACCACCAGCACGGCGCCGTCGGAAACGTTGCGTCCGTCCTGATGGCCCAGGTGCTGGCGCAGAACCTGAGCGGCATAGCGCTGCAATGGGGCGTCCAGGGTAGAATGAATGGGCGAGGCGCCCGACTCTTCTCCGCCCAGCATCCGGCGGGCGGCGTGAAAGGCCTCATCGGCCCGGCCCGCAACGCGGTAGCCCCCGCTCAACGCCCGACGCGCCAGGCCGTCCATTTCCTGGCGCTGGGCCGGCGAGGCTCCCTCCCAGAGTAACTGGGCGCGCTGCGCCACCTGCTCCCAGGAGGCGTTGGGAGCGCGGATGAGGGCGGCCGCCAGCGCCGCCTCAGCCCGCTCCAGCCCGTGGGGACGCTTGCCGAAGAGTCCGCGGGAGGCTGCTTCCACCCCTTGCAGTTCGCCGCGGAACCAGACCAGGTTGAGGTAAGCCTCCAGAATCTCCTCTTTGCTCCAACTGCTCTCAAGGGCCCGGGCGGTCAGCACCTGATTCCACTTCTGCATCCAGGAACGGCGTCCCTGGGCCCGCAGCCGGGGATCGATCAAGGCGGCGGCCTGCATGCTGATGGTGCTGGCTCCGCGTAGTCCCTGACCCCTCAGCCAATCCGTTGCGGCGCCCGCCGCCGCTCTCCAATCCACCCCCGCGTGAGAGAAAAAGCGCCGGTCCTCGGCCAGCAGCACGGCTTCTCTCAAAGCAGGGGAGATGTCCGCCAGTGGCGTCCAGCGCAGGCGCCGTCCCTGCATATCGACGCGGACCTCTTGAAGCACCTCTTTTTGCCGGCTCAGGAAGACCGCGTCAGAGCGGCTGAAGTTCTCCTTCACGGCCTGGAAGGACTCCACTTCGGGGAGCGTCCCCCACCAGAGCAGCCCTGCCAGACAAGCCAGCCCGCCCAAGACCCAGGCCAGCCGGTGAAGGAGTCGGCGCTTTGTCATCTTCACTATTGTATCCGTCTGCCCGGGAAAGTGCCGAGCGGGGCTTATTTTTCTACAAAAATGTATAAAAAGCCTAAAAAATCACTTTTGCACTTGACCTGGAGCCAATTTTCTTTACATTTGAAGGGTGGCAGCAACCAGAAAAGGAGACCGCTGATGACCTTCATCATCTGTGAACCCTGCATTGACACCAAAGACACCGCCTGCGTCGACTCCTGCCCGGTGGACTGCATCCATCCGCGCAGCGACGAGGAGGAATTCGAAGGAGCCAAGCAGCTCTATATCGATCCCGAGGAATGCATCGATTGCGGCGCCTGCGTACCCGAGTGCCCGGTGGAAGCCATCTTCCCCGAGGACGAGGTGCCCGATCAGTGGCAGAACTACATCGAGATCAACTACGAGTACTTCGGACGCGAATTGTAGAAGTCCGGCCCGCTCGCCCTCTCCCCCTACCCGCCCTTTGACAGCAGGCTGTATAATGCCCTGCAACGATTCTTGGAGGTAGACGATGGGAAGAGGCATCTTCGCCGAGGTCCGCCGGGGCCTGACGGCCGGGATTTTTCTCGGTTTTCTCTGCCCCTTGGTCCTGGCGGCGGGACCTGCGGCAACCGGGCCGCCGGGCCCTTTGGCCGAGCGTTACCGCCAGTGGCTTGAGGAAGAAGTCCCCTACCTGATCTCAGACCGCGAAAACGACGAGTTCAGGGCCCTCGCCAGCGACGCCGAGCGCGATGCCTTCATCGAGCGCTTCTGGCGCCTGCGCGACCCCGACCCTTCCACGCAAGCCAACGAGTTCCGTCAGCAGCACCTGAAGCGCATCCGCCAGGCCAACGAGAAATTCTCGGAGGGCATCCCCGGGTGGCGGACGGCGCGGGGACGGGTGTGGATCATGCACGGCCCGCCCGACACCATCCACTTCGACATCGGCGGATCGACGCTGCAGTTGGAGATCTTCGGCCCCACGCCGGTGCTGGCCCAGCAGACCAGCGTGAAAAAGACCCCCTTCGCCCGCATTCCTTTGGAGATGCCCGACAGCGAGGTCTGGGTCTATCATCATCTGGACGGGGCGCGACACTTTCCGGGACACTTCGAGGTCATCTTCTCGAGGGCCAACCGTACGGCCTTGTGGGCCGCCGCCCACCAGCTTTCGCGCCTCGGCCCCGCCGCCGACCAGAACTATACCTACCGGCTTCAGCGCGATCTGGCCATCGCCCGTTTCATGCAGGAGAACAACACGGCGGGAGGCTACAAGGTAGTCTACGCCGGGCAGTACCGTTACGGCAGCGTGGAGCAGCTCTATTCATCCATCTTCACCCCTTCGGCCGCCTTCCGTTTCGACGCCAACGAGGTGGTGCTGGGCATCCGCGATCTGGACGAGTCGCGGGGCAATGTGCTGGAGCGCAAGCTGGCCCTGCGGCGGCGGCTGCGCGAGAACGTCGAGTCGGAAGTCTACGTGCAGCGCTTCGAGTTGGGGCTGCAGACGGGCGCCGTCCGCGCCGCCCGGGGACAGACCACCCTGCCGGTGACTCTGTCCCTGGACTCCTCCTGGGCTGGAGATACCCTGGAGTTCCTCATCGAGCTGATCGGCCCCGGCCGGCAACCGGTGGCTCACGTGGTGGACCGCATGCGCCTGCAAGCTCATCCCGCCCATGGCCAGGGTGAGGAAGAGCGCGATTTTCTCTACCAGACCCGCCTGGAGGCCCGTCCCGGCAGCTACCGGCTGGCCGTCTACGCCACCCTCCAGGATCACAGGGCGGCGGCCTTCCTCAGCCGTCCCGTGGAACTGCCCGATTTCTCGGGGGAATCGCTGGCCATGAGCGACGTGCTGCTTTTCCGGGACGTGGTGCCGCGCGCTTCCTCGGCCAGAGAGGAGTCGCTGCCGGTGCGCCTTCTGGGGGGCAGCCGTCCGCCCTCTCTGCAGGACTTCTACCTGATTCCGGCGACGGACAGCCGCTTCCGCCGCGGCGATCTCCTGACGGCTTTCGTCGAGGTCTACAACCCCGCTCTGCGCGACGCCCAGCCCGACCTCGATCTGGTGTGCCGCTTCTGGCAGGGCCGGCGGCTGGTGGCCACGGTGCCCAGCAAGTCGTTGGACTACCTGACGGAAGCCGGAGGGAAGGAAGAGGAACGGCGCACGGCCTACGGCATCTCATTCCCCCTCAGACGTTTCGCTCCCGGACGCTACCGGCTGGAATTGGAGGTACTCGACCGCCAGGCGGGACAGGCGCGGAGGCGCAGCGCCGACTTTCTTATCCGTTAGGAGAACATCGTGAAATCCATCCGTCTGGCACTGGCTTCTTCGTTCTTCATCCCTTGCCTGCTCTGCCCGCTTTCGGCTCAGGACGCGGCGGAAAAGGGGCAGTTCAAGAAATGGCTGGAGCGCGAGGTGGTGTGGATTATCTCCGAGAAAGAAAAAGAGGAATTCAAAAGCCTCCAGGGCAAAGAGGAGAAGCAGGCCTTCATCGCGCGGTTCTGGCAGCGCCGCGACCCCAGCCCTTCCACCCCGCGAAACGAGTACAAGGAAGAGCACTACCGGCGCTGGATCTTCGCCCAGCAGCACTTTTCGGAAGGCGTGCCCGGCTGGAAGAGCGACCGCGGACGCGTCTATATCATCCACGGCCCTCCGGACGGCGAATACTTCCACCAGGCCCGCAACGTAATCAGTGCCGATCAGCAACTCGAGTCCACCGAACGCAGCCCCGACAGCATCGTCTGGGTCTACCACCAACTGCCCCTGGCCAAGCACTTCAGGGGAGAAATGCGGGTAGTCTTCCAGCGGGCCGGCGGACTTACCCGTCAGAACTTCGTGCTGGGCGAATCGCAGACCGCCCAGGAAAAGGCCGACACCCTGGAGCGCAAGTTCTTTCCCGCCTCCAACCCCAATTGGATGGAAGCCGACGTGCGCTACCGCCTGACCATGGCGGGTCCGCCGGGCGTCATCAACGCGCGCGGCGCCGAATTGCCCACCTCGGGGACGGGCGACTTCGCCAAGCACGTGGCCGATCTCTTCCGTTCACCCGGCCAACTGCTGGAAGAGGAAGAAGAGGAACGCCGGCGTCGCATCCAGTCGCAGGACAGCATCAAGAAAGACATCGCCGCCAACGTCACCTTCGATTCCCTGCGGGTCGATCTCTCCTGGGAAAGCTATTTCCTGCCCCAGCAAGAATGGATGCTGCCGCTCACCGTCCAATTCCCGGTGCAAGGCCTGAAGGGACAGAGGGTCGACATCTACACTTCGCTGCTGGACGAGCAAGGCAGAATCTTCGATGAGTTCATCGACTCGCTGGAGATCCCCCAGGACTACCCGCTGGAAAACGTCGAATACGGCAACCGCTTCCTGGCCCCGGCCGGACACTACACTTTGCGCACGGTGCTGCGCGAGGTCGAGTCGCAGAGCAGCGGCACGGCCCTGCTAGAAGTCGACTTGCAGCAGCGCAGCCCCTCCAAGGTGGCTTTCGGGTCGGTGCTGGTCACCAACCGCGTGGAAGTGGGCTCCCCCGACCAGCCCCTGCCCTCAGACTCGGAGCTGGTCTACCAAGGCGTGCGGCTGCTGCCCATGAGGACTTCTCAGTTCGGCAGCGACTCTCACCTTTACCTTTACTTTCAGTACTGGGTGCCCGAACAACAGGACTGCCGGGTGGTGCTGGCCGCCAGCTTCATTCATGAAGGACAGATCATCAAGCGCATCCAGCCCACCGAGCTTCCCGGCTCCGCCCAAAGCGGACGCGACTGGGGCACGGTCATTCCTCTGCAGGGATTCGAGCCGGGACAGTACGTGCTTCAGCTCCAGTTGATGGATCTCGAGGCCAAGAGCAACGACTTCCACCGCCTCCGTTTCCAGGTCGGCTCCTAGGGCCACTAGGGCCACTAGGTGGCCAACAAGTTCACACACGAATCAAGTTTCAGCGACCGCGCTGAGGGCCTATTTGCTCTCGGCGGTATGAGGCTGCTCGCTACGGCCACTAGGTGGCCAACAAGTTCACACACGTGTCAACCATCAGTGACCGCGGTTAAGGCCCAATTGCCTCTCGGCGGTATGAGGCTGCTCGCTACTTATAGCTAAAACTAAAACAGTTCCTGGTCTTGCAGCCCCGGACGCACCGCCTCCAGCAGTTGCTCCGCCTCCTCCCCGCTCAACTTGAGCATCGAGACCGCTTCGCAATCGCTCAGGTCGAGATCGGGATTGCGTTCCGGCCCCACGCCCAGACGCACGCAGAGGGTGTTGGCCAAGCTGACGATGGCGCACAGGCGGGCGTCGATCTGGGCATACTCGGGCTGGTGATGGAGGCGCACCGCCTCCTGCAGAACAGGGGCGAAATTCCAGCGGTTGAGCACGTAAGCCCCCACCTCGGTATGGTTGAAATCCAGATAGTGATTCTCAGCCTCCAGGAAGGTCATGCCGTCGTTGTAGACGGCCTGAAGCACGTTTTGATAACGGCCCGGCAGATTATGGTCGAGCACCGTCTTGCCGATATCGTGCAGAAGCCCCCCCACGAAGGCCTCTTCAGGCTCGCT
The DNA here is from genome assembly GCA_035471785.1 of Acidobacteriota bacterium. Lineage (NCBI taxonomy): Bacteria > Pseudomonadati > Acidobacteriota > Acidobacteriota bacterium. The sequence goes on along the minus strand of DATIPQ010000007.1, from coordinate 19,000 downwards.
GTGGTTGAAACGCCGGGCCAGCAGGCGCGATATCAGGGCCACACCCAGCGCATGGTTCCACATCAACCGGTCCTTGAGGCTGCCGCTCCGGTAAAGCGACTCGCTGGAAGCCGCCACCACCAGCGACTGAAGCGTCTTCATGCCCAGGATGACGATGGCCCGTGAAAGAGTGGTGATGGTACCGCGCACCCCATAGAGGGCCGAGTTGGACAGTTTGAGGACGCGGGCCGCCAGAGCCGGGTCGCGGGCCACCACCTTCTCCAGGTCCGAAGCCCCCGCATTGGGATCCTTGACCATGCGCATGACCTCCCAAGCCACCGCCGGAAAAGGCGGCAGGTCGCGCAAGGCCTTGGCCATGATTTCTCTTCGTTGCACCGCAATCACCCTTCGGCCGCCACCAGGCGGCAGCTTGCCATTTCTCTCATCGGCTCCGATGCGAATTTGTTTAGCATCTCCGTGCCCGCCAGTGGCGGGACGGGATGGCTCCCAGCGGCATAGGCCGGGATGAAAGGCGCCCCGGGAGAAGCCGCCGTCTCTCTACCCCGAGTCAGTCCTTAGTGTTAATATAAAGACTCGTTACAGGGGAGTATCCGGAATCTACCGGGTAGATTTGGGGCTTATTGACTCTGACCAAGAGTTAGTCGTCGTTTACCTGAGCAAATATGCCGTAAACGGCGATGCAAAGGACATTGATGCATCCAAACAGGGTGACTCGTTTATGCTTAGATTCAAGGTAAGAAGGTCTGCCAGCGTTTACGACCGCGGGCTGGGCAGCGGCCAGATTTGGGTGGCCGACCCCGAGGGAATCGCGTATTCCGCCGAGGAAGCCGAGGAAGTGGAAGGCCAATCGGCTCACCCGGTACGCTGGCGCGTGGCCTGGGACGACCCTTGGGACGACATCGAGGCGTTCTGGCTGCCCGACGAACGCAAGTTCTTCGTGGACGACATCATGAGGCTGGAAGAGGGCGAATCGGTGATGTTCTTCATGCCCGATCAAGGCAAGAAATAGCCGTGTCCCGCCGGGAGTCTCTTAACTGATCTTTGTACTGCAACTGATAAAGCTTGTGGTAAAGACCGCGTTCAGCCAGCAGTTCTTGATGAGTGCCTGATTCCCGGATGCGCCCTTTATGCAGCACGATGATTCGGTCGCTGGTCTGAATGGTGGAAAGCCGGTGGGCCACCACCAGCGAAGTCCGTCCCTGCATCAAACGGTCGAGGGCGTCCTGGATGAGCAGTTCCGTCTCGGTGTCGATGGACGAGGTGGCTTCGTCCAGGATCAGCAGGCGTGGATCGCGGGCCAGAGCCCGGGCGAAGGCCAGCAACTGCCTCTGACCCACGGACAGCGACGCCCCTCTTTCCGCTACCCGGCTTTCATATCCCTGGGCCAGCTCTTCGATGAAAGGCTGGGCATGCACCTGGCGGGCCGCCCGGCGGACGCTCTCCGGGGCGGGGGCGGGATGGCGGCGGCTCGACCATAGGCTGATGTTCTGGGCCACCGTGCCGCTGAAGAGAAAGACGTCCTGCAAGACGACGGCCATCTGCCGCCTCAAGGCCCCCGAGTCCCATTCCCTCACATCCACCCCGTCCACCAGAATGCGGCCCTGCTGGATGTCGTAGAAGCGGCTCAGCAGAGAGATGATGGTGGATTTGCCCGAACCCGTGGCTCCCACGATGGCCACCCTCTCTCCGGCACCCACCTTGAAGCTGACCCGCTTGAGGACGGGATGTCCCGGCTTGTAGGCGAAGGTGACGTCGCGAAACTCGATCTCTCCGCGCACCGGGCCCGAGGGAAGGTAAGGCCGTTGGGCCGGCGGGATCTCAGGCTCCTGGTCGAGCAGCTTGAAGATGCGCTCGGAACTGGCCATGGCGCTCTGCAGAATCCCGAACTTCTCGCTCAAGTCGCTGATGGGACGGTAAAAGCGGTCGGCGTACTGGATGAAGGCCACCACCGCCCCCAGCGTCAGCGCCCCTTCCATCACCTGCAATCCGCCGTACCACAAGATCAGGGCCACCGCCAGAGCGCCGATCAAATTGACGGCCGGATAAAAGACGGCGTAGTAGAAGATGGAGTCGAGGAAGGCGTCGCGATGCCCCTGGTTGCGGCGGCGGAACTCTTGGAACTGGCGTTCTTTCTGGCCGAAGACCTGGACCACCGCCATGCCCGTCACGTTCTCCTGCATAAAGGCGTTGATGCCGGCGATGGCGGTTCGGACCCGGCGGAAGGCGCCCCGCACCTTGATCTTGAAAACAGCCGTGGCCGCCACCAGCAGCGGAATGACGGCGAAGCTGACCAGCGCCAGCTTCCAGTTGATCCAGAGCATGGCGGCCACGATGAAGACCAGGGTGAAGATGTCGCCGAAGATCTTGATCACGCCCGAGGTGAAGAGTTCATTGAGGACGTCGACGTCGGTGGTGGCGCGGGTGATCAGCCTTCCCACCGGATTCTTGTCGAAGAAAGCCAGGTGGAGGCGCTGGAAATGGCCGAAGATCTGCATCCTCAGGTCGTACATGATGCGCTGGCCGGTCCAGTTCATGAGGTAGGCTTGGGCGTAGGCGGTCACGAACTGCAGCAGCAGGATGCCCGCGTAAATCAGGGCCAGCCCACGCAGTCCCCTCCAATCCCGGGCGGCGATGTAGTCGTCGATGCCCACCTTCATCAGGTAGGGCCCCAGGACCTGCAGTCCGGCCACCGCCAGCAAGAGGGCGATGGAGCAGGCCACCTGCGGCCCGTAGGGCTTGAGATAGCCGAACATGCGCCGGGCCAGGCGGGAATCGTAGATCTTGCCCAGCGCTTCTTCGTCGTGGTAGTGCTTGGACTTCATCCCGCCTCCAGCTCTTCCTGAAGAAGCTGCTTCTCGTAGAGGGCGGCATAGTATCCGCCCAGCTCCATCAGTTCCTCATGGTTGCCCCGCTCCACGATCCGGCCCCGGTCCAGCACCAGGATCTGGTCGGCCCGGCTGACGGTGGAGATGCGGTGCGAGATGAGCAAGGCCGTGCGTCCCTGCAACTCCTTTCCCAGGCTGCCCAGGATGCGCTCTTCGGTCTCGGTGTCGACGGCCGAAAGGGCGTCGTCGAGGATGAGAATTCGGGGGTCGACCAGCAGGGCGCGGCTGATGGCTACCCGCTGCTTCTGCCCGCCCGAGAGGGTGATGCCCCGCTCTCCCACGAAGGTCTCGAATCCCTCGGGAAAGTCCTCGATATCCCGGCGCACGTTGCTCACCTCTGCGGCCCGGCGGATTTCTTCCAAATCGGCCTGAGGCGCGCCGAAGGCGATGTTGCGGGCCACCGTGTCGGAGAACAGGAACGTCTCCTGGGGCACGTAGCCGATGGCGCCCCGCAACTGGCTGAGGGGAATCGAATTGATGTCGCGTCCGTCGATCTTGATGACGCCGTCGGGCAGCGGGTGGAGGCGGCACAGCAGCGAAGCCAGCGTCGACTTGCCGCTGCCGGTGCGTCCCACTACGGCCAGCGTGCGTCCGGCTTCAACCTTGAAGGAAAGGCCGCTGAGCACCGGCGTCCCGTTGTAGGAGAAGCTCAGCCCGTCCACCTCGATGGCGCCCTCGATGCCGGCCAGGGGACGGGTGTCGACGTCGCGCACGGCGGGCTGGGTCTGGAGCACCTCGTTGATGCGTCCCATCGAGGCCGCCCCGCGCTCGAAGATGTTCATCACCCAGCCCAAGGCGATGACGGGCCAACTGAGCATCATGATGTAGCTCATGAAGGCCGCGAAGTCGCCCAGGCTGAGGGCTCCCGCGATGACCTTGCCTCCCCCGTACCAGAGCAGGCCCACCATCGAGAGGCCCAGCAGCATGCTCAAAAGCGGATTGTAGGCGCCGGAAAGGCGCACCAGCCTCATGTTGCGGTCGAAGTACTCCTGGTTGGCCTCCTGGAAGCGGTCCAGGAAGGCCTGCTCCTGGTTGTAGGCCTTGACCACCCGCACGCCCGCCAGGTTCTCCTGCACCAGCGTGGTCAAATCAGAAAACTGGGACTGGATCTTTTCGAAGCGCTCGTGGATGCGCTGGCCGAAGAACTTGACCGCCAAGGTCACTCCGGCCAGCGGAATGAGTACCAGCAGCGCCAGCCTCCAATTCAGGTAGAGGAGCAGCGAAATGACGGTGAGAAAAGTGAAGAAGGTGTTGAGCGAATACATCACCGCCGGTCCCAGCACCGAGCGCACGGCGTTCAGGTCGTTGGTGGCGCGGGCCATGATGTCGCCCGTGCTGCGGCTTTGATAAAAATCGCCCGAGAGTTCCTGCAAGTGGCGGAAGAGGCCGTTGCGCAAATCGAACTCCACATGGCGCGAGACTCCGATGAGTATCCTGCGCATGGCGAAGCGGAACACTCCCTCCACCAGGCTGGCCGCCAGGATCAAGCCGGCGTAGAAGCCCAACAGGCTGAGGCTGATGCTCTGGGTCAGGTGATCGATGCCCAGCTTGAGAATCCAGGGACTGGCGGCGGCCGCGATGTTGGTGAGCATGACCATGCAGGCCCCCGCCAGCATGGGGCGGCGATAGGGCCGCAAAAAGGGCAGCAAGTGCCCCAAATGGCGGATGCGTTCGGGAATGCGCGGCGATCTGCTCATGATCGGGAAGAGGAGACAACGGGCCTGGCCTAGAGATCGGGCCGTGAGGGGGAGTCCTGCTCGGGAGCCGGCTCTTGAGGCGCGGCCTGCTGAGCCGCCGGAGCCTCGTCCTGACCTTGATCATCTTCAACGTCCTGGGGCTCCCGTTCGCTTTCATCGGGCAACTGGGGATCGCGCACGTCGAATCCCCTCATGTGAGGGAGGATGCCTTCGCTTCCCACGAAAACGATGTCGTAGCCGTAGAGGTTGGCCGGCTCCTTGCGGTAAGCCACCTTGAACTCGCCGGCCTCGCCGGGGGGCAGCGGCAGCGGATCGATGTAGGCCTGCACTTCGTCCAGCACCCGCTCGTCGATCCCGTAGACCTGCACGACAGCCGCCAACTGTTCGATCGGCTCCTCGGTCTGGTTGTAGACTTCGCCCCGCAACTCGAATCCCTTGGACAGCCTCTTCTGCGTCAGTTGAGTCAGCCGCAGCGGCTGGAGGCGCCAGGACTCGCTGTTGGCGAAGTTTTCCATCAGCGGAAGCGGCGCCAGGGTCAAAACCAGAAAGGCCGCCAGCGCCGCCGCGAAGGCCACGATCAGCGAGCGGAAAACGGCCGACAGGTCCTGCGACGAGGCCTGCAGGACAGCCGACTGCGGACCTTCACCGGCCTCCTCGGCCAGCCGGCGCAGCTTCAGCTTGTGCTGTCTGGAACGGAAGGCCGAGATGGCCACGGCCAGGCAGAATACCCCCAGGAAGATCCATAGCGAATAACGCAGGGCCGTGTCGAGAATAGTGATTGCTTGCTCGGTCATGATCCTCGTCAAGAGTCCTCAGCGCGGCGGCCGCTCGGGGCTGGCGATGGTGGGAACGCGGTCTTCCGGACGCGGGACGTAGGACGGATCGTGCTCCCAGAATCCCTTCTTGGGCTCTTCCAACTGAAAGTCGGACCCGAAGAGCCGCTGGCCGAAGGCGTTCAACAACTGGGTTTCCAGCCGTCCGTTGCTTTGAATCTCGACCCAGCTTTCCTGCCCCAGAAATTCACGCTTGAGGGCTTCGATGTCGACATCGACGGTCACCACCGATTCGCGTTCCGCGATCAGTTCGATCTTGACCACGTACTGGTAGCGGACCTGTTTCCAGGTGGCGTCGCGCAGACGCACCGGGACTCCGATCTTGGCGATGTGGCTCTCCGTCAGGGGACCGTCGATATAGTCCCGCTTGCTGGTGATGATCTGGCCGCTGACCTTGTCGGAATCCTGCACGTCCACGGGCATGTCTTCGCGGACGGTCTCCAGCATGCCCTCCCAGGCGGCCTCAAAAGGAATGAAGAGCCGCAGCGGAGGCGGCAGGCGGTGCTTCTTGCGCCCCTGCGCCCCCAGGGCGACCGCCGTCGCCGTCACCAGCAGGGCTGCGACGACGAGAATTTTTTTTCGCTTCAAAATGGTCTCCATAGGCTTGCCCTTACAGTCTAGCTCATTAGACGCTTGCTTTCCCGCAGCGTTTCATCGGCCCTCCCTGAAAGGCGCTTTGGCCCCCGGTCAGGGCCGCTGAAAGCGCTCCACGGCCCGCTGGTGCTGACGGTAGGTGCGGGAGAAGACGTGGCTTCCGTCGTTGCGGGCCACGAAGAAAAGAAAGTCGGTGTCGGCCGGGTTGAGGGCGGCGTCGATTGAGGCCAAGCCGGCATTGGCGATGGGTCCGGGAGGGAGTCCCGGGTAGAGATAGGTGTTGTAAGGGGAGTCGATGCGCAGGTCGCTGAGGTGGATGATTCCGTCGTAGAGGCCTTGACGTTTGACGGCGTAGACCACCGTGGGATCGCAGTCCAGCTTGATGTTCTGGCGCAGGCGGTTGTGGAAGACCGAAGAGATGAGCCGCCGCTCGTCGGCCCGGGCGGCTTCTTCCTCGATCAGCGAGGCCAACGTGAGGACTTCGCGCAGGCTCATTCCCAGGGAACGGGCTCGGGCCTGCCTCTGCTCATTCCAGATCCGGCGGGTACGATCCACCATGGTCTTGAGCACCTGGCGGGGCGTGGCGGAACGGGGGAAAAAGTAGGTGTCGGGAAAAACGTAGCCCTCCAGGTCCTGGGCCCGAGCGTCCAGGTCGGCGATCCAGGCCGGGTCCTGAAGCAACTGCAGAAGAGCGTCCCGCCTTCCCCATTCCTGAGCTGCCAGGTCGCGGGCGATCTCCTGCAGGTCGAGCCCCTCCCTCACCACTGCCCGGTGATAGTGGATGTCGCCGCTGCGCAGCTTCTCGGCCACTTGGGCCAGGCTGAGGGGACGGTCGAAGAGGTATTCCCCCGCCTTGAGGTCGGAAGCCGAGGCCCTCAGGCGCACGTAGAGGCGAAAAAGCAGGGCCGAGGAGACGACTTGCTCCTCTTCCAGGCGTGAAGCGATGCGTTCCAGCGAGTAGCCGCGGGGGATCTCCACCAGGCGCCGTCCCGAGCCGTAGGGTTCGTTCCAGCGTGAAACCAGCCACAGCAGTCCCGCCGACAGCGCCAGCGCCAGCGCCACCATCATCCAGGCGGCCATGAACCAGCGAGGACGTGCCAGGCGGGCGGGCGGAGTGGAGGGAGATGTGGAAGGGCCGGACTTGCCGCCTTGCTCGAATGGCTGGCCTTGCTCGCTCATGGTTGCTCAGGGCCGGCGGAGGGAGGCTCCACCGGTCCCTCCTCAAAATACCATTGCAGGATCACGGCAGCGGCGAACTCGTCGCGGCGCCCGCGGCGTTCTCGGGGAGGAACGCCGGCCTGGGCCATCAGATGTTCGGCTTCCTTGCTGGAAAGGCGCTCCTCGGCCCACTTCAGGGGCAGTCCGCTGAGGCGGGCGGCTTGGCGGGCCAGGGGAAGGATGTGCTCCAGAACCGAGCTGGGGCGGCCATGCAGGTGCCGGGGGCGTCCCACCACCAGTTCGGCCGCTTGCTCGCGGCGAGCCAGGCGGGCGATGCGGCGGGCGTCCTCCTCCAGGTCCGAAGTGCGGCGCAAGGTGGTCAGCGGACGGGCTGTCAGGCGCAGCGGATCGCTGATGGCCACCCCCACTCTCTTGCTCCCCACATCCAGCCCCAAACAACGTCCGGGCGGGGTTTCACCTTGTTGCCAGGGGCCCATTTCAGATATACTTCTCCTTCTCTTTGGGAGAAAGGAAGGCGCCCTTCGTGATGGTTCGAATCAAGCTTGTCATCGTCTTGCTCTCGGCTCTGATCGTCGCATACGGCTTTATCGGCGGCGTGATGGATACCGCCGCCCTCAGCAACGACGTCTATCAGGACCTGTCCATCTTCATGGACATTCTGCACAAAATACGCGACGAGTACGTGGAGCGGCCCGACATGGACCGGGCCATCAAAGGCGCCCTGCAGGGAATGGTCGAGTCGTTAGACCCCTTCTCCAGCTTCGTCGACAGCCAGACCTACCAGGAGCTGGCGGGCCGGCGCACAAGCGATGCCGCCTCGCCCGGCTTGATTCTCTCCAAGCGCTTCGGCTACGTTTACGTGGTGTCGGTGCTGGCTGGATCTCCCGCCGAGGCTCAAGGGCTGCGGACCGCCGACATGGTGGAGTCGATCGAAGGTCAGTCCACCACCACCATGAGCCTGTGGGAGGCCGAAAGCCGGCTCATGGGCGAGCCTGACAGCCAAGTGGAGGTGCGCGTCATACGCGCCCGCCGCACCCAGCCCACGCTGCTGGTGCTGGAGCGCCGCCGGACGCCCCTGCAGGAAGCCTCGTCCCGCATGCTGGAAGACGGCATCGGATTGCTCGCCATTTCTCACTTCAACGAGGGCATCGCCGACTCCGTTGCTCAACATCTCGAAGAGCTTCAGTCCTCGGGACTGAGAGGACTGCTCATCGACGTGCGGGGAAACGCTTTGGGCGATTTGGAGGAAGCCGTCAAAACCGCCTCCCACTTTCTCCCCGGGCAAACCCTGGCCGCCACCCTCAGAGCGCGCTCAGGCGATGAGGAAGAACTGAAGACGCAAGGCCAACCGCTGCTCCCCGACCTGCCGGTTCTGATCCTGATCGACCACGGCACCAGCGGAGCCGCCGAGGTCTTCACCGCCGCACTCCACGACCAAAACCGGGCCGAAACCCTGGGGGAACGGACAAATGGTCAGGGGGGCGTGCAAGAATCGTTTCGCCTGCAGGACGGATCTCGGCTGATTCTCTCTACTCAGAGGGTGTTTCGGCCTTCGGGAGAACCGGTGCAGGCTGAGGGGCCTAGGGATTCCGGCGTGGCGCCCGATTTGAGGTGGCCCGAGCAGGACTTCCAGACCACTTTCTACTATGATAACGTCCCTGAAGACGGCTCGCAGGAACTTGGCGACGAATACTATCGCCGCTTGGCTGAAGCCATCGAGGAGGAACAATTCAGGAAAGCGGTGGAGAAAATTCGGGAACGCCTCTTGAACAAAAAGGCCGCGTGATCTACCATATGGGCTTTTTCCCGGCCCGTAAGCGAATGGGAAGAGTTTTTCAGAATCGTTTTTAAGGAGGAGTGATGAATAAAGCAGAACTAGTCGATGCGATCGCCAACGATGCAGGGATCAGCAAGTCGCAGGCCCAGAGCGCGCTGGACGCGGCCCTGGAGCACGTGCAGAACGCCCTCAAAGGCGGTGACAAGGTCACCTTGGTGGGATTTGGAACGTTCTCCACCTCGCATCGCGACGCCCGCACCGGACGCAACCCGCAAACCGGAAAAGAAATCCAGATTCCGGCCAAGACGGTGGTCAAATTCACCGCGGGCAAAGCCCTCAAAGAGGCCGTCCAGTAAACGGGATCGAGTTTCTGACCCAGTTTTTGACTGCAACACCGGCAACCCTCCCGGCGGTTTCGGGGAGGCGATGGAAAAAATCGCTCCCCTGCCGCAGGTGAATGTGGTTGCCGGTCGTTTTTGTGTTATCATCGGCGGCTCTGAGCCGTTTGATGCAACGTGTAAAGCGGACGCTCCCTTCGTCGGTTCGGACGGGCTGCATCCGTGCAACGGAGAGACGACAGGCAGGATTTGAGAAAATATTCGGGAAGGCGCGGAAGGTCGGGGCCTCGAGTTCGAGTCAACCGGCAAATTCGAGCCCGCGAGATCCGGGCTATTGACAGCGACGGGACTCAACTGGGGATTATGCATCCCAAGGATGCTTACAAGATCGCCCAAGACAAGGGGCTCGACCTGGTGGAAGTGGCCCCTAACGCCAATCCGCCCGTTTGCCGCATTCTGGACTACGGCAAATACATGTACCAGCAGAGCAAGCGGGCTCAGGAGGCCAAGAAGCACCAGAAGCAAATGCAGGTCAAAGAGGTCAAGTTCAGACCTAAGACCGACCAGCACGATTACGATTTTAAGAAAAAGCACATCATCCGCTTCATCGAGGACGAGAACAAGGTCAAAGCCACCATCATGTTCCGGGGCCGCGAGGTCACCCATCCCGAGGCCGGACGCGACATCCTGGAACAGCTCAAGGAAGAACTCGCCGACCTCGTCGAAGTCGAGCGCGAGCCCAAGCTGGAAGGCTACAACATGACCATGATGCTGATTCCCAAGAAGAAAAAAGAATAGCCCGTCCCCGCCGACGGGTCTCTGGAAAGATCGGCCATAGACATGAAACAGAAGACCAAGAAATCAGCCGCCAAGCGCTTCAAACTCACCGGCACCGGCAAGATCAAGCGCCACAGCAGCCACGCCAGCCATATCCTGACCAAGAAAAGCCCCAAGCGCAAACGCAAGCTGCGCCAGTCGAAGCTTGTAGCCCCGGGCGACCAGAAACGCGTGCTGCGGATGCTGAAATTGAAATAGACGAGGTGTATCGAAATGCCTAGGGTTAGACGTGGAAACCGGCGGCTTAAGCGCCGCAAGAAAATCCTCAAGCAGGCGAAAGGCTACTGGGGAACCAAGAGCAAGCTGCACCAGGCCGCCAAAGAGCAGGTCATGCGCAGCCTGGCCTTCGCCTATCGGGACCGGCGCCAGAAGAAACGCAACTTCCGCCGCCTCTGGATCATGCGCATCAACGCTGCGGCTCGTCTGCATGACCTTTCCTACAGCCAGTTCATGCACGGCCTCAAACTGGCAGAGTCGGAACTCGACCGCAAAATGCTGGCTGATCTGGCGGCCCGCGACCCGGAGGGGTTCGCGGCCGTGGCCGAGACCGTGAAGAAGGCTCTCGATTCCCGATAGGCCCCACACTCGCCAACCGCTTTGCAAAGGGCGGGATGGAGGTTGCGCACCTTCATCCCGCCCTTTATCTTTGGCTTGACATCCCTTCCCTATGGGTTACAATGAAATGCGTTGCGATGCCGTCAGGCATTCAGCGCCCTCATTGATCTCTGCAAGTCAGCCTTTCCCAATTGTCATTCGGATTCAGTTTGCCCGAAGGTTTGGTGCGGCGGAAGTCCGTTGCCCGCCTTCCGGCGGCGCGGATCGAAGCGGGGGGGAGATCGATGGCTCGGGAGGCCCTCAAGCGGTTGGATGATGCGGTGACAGCCGCCGCCAACGACTTGAGACGCCTGCGCCGCGAAAACCAGTCCCTGCGCCTGCAGGTCGCCGATCTGCGGGAAGAACTGGCGCAACTGAGATCCGACCAGGAAGAAATCCGCCGGCTGGTGGAGCGCTACAGGTCTCAAAGGGCTCACGTGCGCTCCCGCCTGGCCGGACTTTTAGAGAAAATTGCCGGCTTGCAGAGGCCGGCCGATAAATCGACTCTGCAGGTGTAAGCGAAGCATGCAGGACGGAAAGGCTCCGATTACGGCGGTTAAGATCTACGGACAGACGTACCACGTACGCAGCGACGATCCCGACCATGTGCGCCGGCTGGCGCAGGTCTTGGACGAAAGAATGAAGGAAGTATCGCGCCAGACGCCCACCGTAGATTCTCTCAAGGTGGCCGTTTTGGCGGCCCTCAACATCGTCGACGGGCACCTTTCCCTTCAGCGCCAGCTCGAATCGTTGCGCCGCCACGTCGGGCGCGAGTCAGACCGCATGGCCGATACGCTGGAGGCGGCGCGGGGTCTTTGAACTGGCCTCCTGCGATCCGATAGACTAGAAGCGGGGTCGCCCCCCTGCGATGTTCGTGATGGTGAACGAGAATTGAGCCAACACTCAATTATCGGGAACTCGGGTCCGTCAGCCATGTGCGGAATCCCCCGCGGGAATCCCCTACGGCGGACGGCAGGGTACCCACCTGCTAAGGCAGGTTCATTTCCGTAGCCACACGGCGGAGCGGGGAGGCGATATCCCTCCCCTCATGCAGACGCTCACACCTGTCGGGGTCAGGAGTTCGACCCTATGGACCCGCAAGTGATTGGCTTGGCCGTCGTCGCCGCCGTCGCTATTGCCGTCTGGCTGCTGCTTCGGGTCTTCTACATCAACCAGAGAGTCCGCGAGGCCGAGGAAAAGCGGCAGCAGGCCGAAAAAGCCGCCCAGCAAGAAGCCGAACGCCTCAAGAAAGAACGCCTGCTGGAAGCCCGCGACCAGATCCTGCAATGGCGCACCGAAGCCGAAAACGAGATCCAAGAGCGGCGCCGCGAGAACTCCCGCACCGAGGAAAAGCTTACGGAGCGCCGCGACCGCCTGCAGGAACAAGAAGAACAACTGCGCAACCGCAACCAGGAGTTCGAGGAGTGGTCGCGCGGCCTGCGCCAGCGCGAAGAACTCATCCGCGATCAGGAAAAAGAGGCCCAGGAACTGCTGCAGCAGCGTAACCAAGCCCTGGAAGACGTCTCGGGGATGACCTCCGAGGAGGCCAAGAAGGCGCTCTTGACGGCGGTGGAATCGAACGCCTCCCACGAAGCCGCCTTGATCGCCAAGCGCATCGAAGATCAGGCCCGCGAGAACGCCGAGAAAGAGGCCCGCAAAATCATCGCCCAGGCCATTCAGCGCTGCGCCCCCGAACAGGCTGTGGAATCCTCGGTCTCGGTGGTCGATCTGCCCTCCGACGACATGAAGGGCCGCATCATTGGACGCGAGGGACGCAACATCCGGGCCCTGGAGCAGGCCACCGGCGTCGACCTGATCGTCGACGACACGCCCGAAGCCATCATCCTGTCGGCCTTCGACCCGCTGCGCCGCGAGATCGCCAAAGTCTCCATCGAGACCCTGCTGCGCGACGGACGCATCCACCCCGCCCGCATTGAAGAAGTGGTGACCAAGGTGGAGGACGAGTTCGACGAGAAGCTTTACGAAGAAGGCGAATCGGTGGTCTTCGAGTTGGGCATCCACGACCTGCCGCGCGAGATCGTCCACCTGCTGGGCCGCCTCCGCTACCGCACCAGCTACGGGCAGAACGTCCTCTACCACAGCCGCGAAGTGGCCTATTTGGCCGGCATCATGGCCCGCGAGCTGGAGGCCGACGTGGAAGTCTGCAAGCGGGGCGGACTGCTGCACGACATCGGCAAGGCCGTCGACCGCGACATGGAGGGCACCCACCTGCAATTGGGCGTGCAACTGGCCCGCAAGCACCAGCTCTCCGAGGAGGTCATCCACACCATCGAAGCCCACCACTTCGACGTCGAGTTCCGCAGCGTCGAAGCCGTCATCGTGCAAGCCGCCGACGCCCTCTCCGCCGCCCGTCCGGGAGCCCGCCGCGAAGTGCTGGAGAGCTACGTCAAGCGGCTGGAGAAGCTGGAGGAAATCGCCGTCGGCTTCGAGGGGGTCTCCAAGGCCTTCGCCTTGCAGGCCGGCCGCGAGGTGCGCATCATTGTCGAGAGCAGCAAGGTCAGCGACGATAAAGCCTTCTGGCTGACCAAAGAAATCGCCAAGTGCATTGAACGCGACATCCAGTATCCCGGTCAGATCAAAGTGACCCTGATCCGCGAAACGCGGGTCGTCGACTACGCCCGCTGAGACCCCCCTTATGAAGATACTGTTCATTGGAGATATCGTGGGCCGCCCCGGGCGGCGGGCTCTGCGCGAGCACCTGTCCGCCGTGCAGCAGGACCAGGAGATCGACCTCACCATCGCCAACGTCGAGAACTGCGCCGGAGGCTTCGGCGTACTGCCCAAGCTGGCTGAGCAGATCCTCGCCATGGGCGTCGACGTGATGACCTCGGGCAACCACATCTGGGACAAGAAAGACGTCCTCGACTACATCGGCCAGCAGCCGCTGCTGCTGCGCCCCGGCAATTTCCCCCCCGGCAATCCCGGAGCCTGGAGCGCCGTGGTGGAAAGCAAGAGCGGAGTGCCGGTGGCGGTGGCCAACCTGCAGGGACGCGTCTTCATGGCGCCCATCGACTGTCCCTTCCAGATGGCCGAACGCGAGATCCCCCGCCTCAAGCAGAAGGCCCCGGTGGTCTTTCTCGACTTCCACTGCGAGGCCACCTCCGAGAAGGAGGCCATGGGGTGGTTCCTGGACGGGCAGGTTTCCTGCGTGGTGGGCACCCACACCCACGTGGCCACCGCCGACGCCCGGGTGCTGCCCGGCGGCACCGCCTACGTCACCGACGTGGGCATGACCGGACCCCGCGATGCCATCATCGGAATGAAGATCGAGCCCTCGCTGGCCCGCCTGCGCACCGCCCGCTCCCACCGCTTCGCCGTCGCCAAGGGGGCCGTCATCTTCAACTCGGTAGTGGTCGACGTCGACGAAGAAACCGGCCTGGCCCGCTCCATCCACCGCGTCGACCGCGTCTCTGAATAAGGGCGCGCCTGGACCGGCCTCGTCGCCCCTGCGATAATGGCCGGCCATGGCCGCCCAGCCTTCTCAGCAGCTTCTCTACGGCGTCGATGAGCGTCCGGCCTCGCTCTGGGAAAGCCTGCTCTACGGGTGGCAGCACACGCTGGTCGACATTTCGCCCTTCGTGCTTCCGCTGGGATTGGCGGCGGCGCTGGGTTTCGACGACCTGCAAACGGCCCAATTGATCAGCTTCGGACTGCTGGGGATGGGCCTGGCCACCATCCTTCAAACCACCATCGGCAACCGGCTGCCCATCATCCAGGGACCCTCGGCCACGCTCACCTCCTCGATCATCCCGGTGGCTTCGCAGATGGGGCCTGCCGCCATGTGGGGCGCCGTCTTCGCCGGAGGCCTGGTCGAGGCCGCGCTGGGAGCCTCCCGCCTCCTCTCGCTGCTGCGGCGCTACTTCCCTCCCCTGGTCTCGGGAATCGTGGTCACCGTCATCGGACTCTCGCTGGCGCGGCTGGCGGCCCGCCTCACCCTGGGCGACGGATCGGCTTCCAACTTCGCCTTCGCCGGGGGCGTCCTGGCCCTCATCCTTCTGCTCCAGTTCGGCCCCGGCAAGCAGGGCATTCTCCAGCGCGGAGCCATCTTCTTCTCCATCTGGGCGGTGGGGCTGGGAATCGGTTCCCTGACAGGATCGGTTTCCTGGGACCTGGTGGCCCGACAGCCCTGGCTGCAGCCGCCCCGCCTCTTTCCCTACGGCTTTCCGGGCGGTGGCTGGGAATTCAGCCTGGCCGCCGTCCTGGCCGTGCTGGCGGGATACCTGGGGTCGGTGATGGAATCGGTGGGAGACTATGCCGCCACCTGCACGGTGGCCCAGAAGCGGCTCACCTCGCGCCACATCAACCGCGGCATCTTCAGCGAGGGATTAGGCTGCGCGGCGGTTTCGCTGCTGGGAGGCATGCCCTGCACTTCCTACACCCAGAACGTCGGCATCATCGCCGCTACCGGCGTGGCCAGCCGCCACGTGGTGCGGGTGGCCGCCCTCTTCCTCATCGCCTACGGACTCTGTCCCAAGTTCGGCGCTCTGCTGGTGGCCATCCCCCGCCCGGTGCTGGGAGGCGTCTTCCTGCTGGTCTGCGCCCAGATCGTGCTCTCCGGGCTGAAGCTCCTCAAGAACTCCCTGCAAACGCCCTCCCAGGGCCTGACCGCCGGACTCAGCCTGGTCATCTCCCTCAGCCTCCCCCTCTACACCTTTTCCCCTCCGCCAACCTCCGCCCTCCACTCGGCTCCACTGCTCATCCAACTCACCATCAGCAACCCGGTCGTCCTGGCCGTCACCCTCTCCATCGCCCTAAACCTCCTCCTAACCTCCCGCCCCCGGTCCGAGTAATCCAGACCGGACAGCGAGGTTACTCTCGATCCTGCTGCGGAGCAAAAGAGGTCTTCTTGGTACTGGTGCACTCCGTATTGCAGGCCTCTCCGGTGCAATGGCATTCGCTGCAATTGCCTGCCTGGTCGACCCTGCAACCCGACACGTCGCATCCGTCCCCTGGACAAGAAGCCGTGCAAGTGATCTTGTAGCCATAAATCTGGTCCAGATCGGGGCTATAGACCACGAACTTCTTTGAACTCCTGCTCACCGGGCCTCGGGCGTCATAGGATTGGTAGCTGTGTTCAGGCTCAATTCGGAGAAGAACCAGATTGTCGATGCGGGCGTCCACTTCCTCCTGCGAACCGGAAAAGAAGCTGCCCTCCGGCTCCCCCTCGCCAAGGGAAGCCTTCGCCCGCTGCCATTCTGCCTCTTCGGCGTAACTCGCAGGCATCCAAGCTCCGGCGGCCAAGATGACGGCCAAGCCGAGGAGAACGCCTAATCTGTGGGGATTTGGGACTCGCATAATCTCTCCTTATGAGATTTCGTAACCCGGGGTTATCAGTTGCATGGCTCTGAGGATACTGCGCAGGACTGGGAGAGTCAACCGTTTTTGCCTAAGCGAAACCGCATCAGCCAACCCTGGAGCATATCACTCCGACTTCAGTGTTCTCGCCGGATCGAGACGCAGGGCGCGCCGCAGAGGCAAGTAGGCGGCCAACCCAACCGCCACGGCGAGCAGGCCTAGTGTGAT
This sequence comes from Acidobacteriota bacterium, assembly GCA_035471785.1. Taxonomy (NCBI): domain Bacteria; kingdom Pseudomonadati; phylum Acidobacteriota; species Acidobacteriota bacterium. The sequence continues at coordinate 2,722 of DATIPQ010000007.1, read as the reverse complement.
GACGCATACCGCCGGGTCGAGTGCTGAGATCCCGAAAATCTTTCCTTCCAAAAGGCCGGATAGCCAGTATGACAAGATTGCCCCGAGACCCGCCCCGGCGACGAAAATCCAGACGGCGCGCGAGCAGACCAGCCAGCCGATTCGGCCGGCCGAAGCTCCCAGTGCGAGACGTATCCCCAATTCATGGGAGCGTCTGCGGACGCTGCTGATCATACTCGCGAAAAGGCCCGCGCAAGAAAAAAGAAGAGCCGCGGCTGCAACCATTACTGTTGCTTGGGCCAGCAGCCTTTCTTCTGCCAGCAAACTGTTGATCCTGCCTTGCAAGGAACTGCCGTCGTGAGCGGCCAAACCGGGTACCACGACCCCCATCTGCTGCTGTACGAAAGGAAGGATAGCCGAGAGCTTCCGATCGATTTTCAGGATCAATGATGCCTGGGGAGGAGGAAAACCTGCCTGCCCTAGAGGCTCATACAAGACGCTGGAGGTAGACTTTCTCAGGTTCCATATCTGATGGTCGGCCACGACTCCGATGACCTTCACTTCCTGTTGCGATTCCGCGACGTAGAGTACGCGTCCCAGCGCACTGCCGGCCGGCCATAGGCGCTGGGCGGTGGAGCGGTTGATGATCCCGACTCTTTCTCCCTGACTGTATGGCTCGAAAACCTCGGAGTCGCGGAAACTCCGGCCCTCCAGCAGTCCGAGTCCCAAGGTCTCGAAGTACTTGCCGGACACGTGGTTCCGCATAGCAGGCGACTTTCTCGGCTGTTGCTGGTGTCGCTGCTCTTGGGCGAACAAGGTCACCGGGCGCAACGTTTGTTCGAAGGGCGCGATCTCGGCCAGGCTGTGCTGAGCGATTCCAGGTCCCCCGGCCAAGCGGGCGTCGAGGCGCTGATAGGCTCGCAAGATGCTCTCGGCCGACTTTTCAACCAAACCTGGTTCGACTCTGACCGTTGCAACTCCCTCGAAATTCAGTCCGTGGTCGATCTGGGAGTAGTTATAAACCGTCCCGGCGAACAGCGATGCGCCCAGAGTCAAAGTCAGACAGGCGGCGATCTGCAGCCTGAGACAATTCAGGCATGCGTTCCGGAGCCTGGGGAAGAACAGGGGCTTCACTTCGGTGGCCGTCTCGACCCTGGCCCTGCGTGGGCCCCAACGCGGCCATGTTTTCAGTTCTGGATGCGGTCTTGCTCGAACCCCTTCCATCCGCAAGTCCGGCATAGGCCGGTGTTTCTCAGACCCAATTTGGGGTTTCGTCAAAGGCAGACGCTCGGGGGCGCTCTTTGACTCCTAAAAGCGTTTCTGCATTAAATAACAATGCTTGCACAGAAACACTTACCTCAGGCTAGGAAAGATTTTGCTTGACTTTAAGAGAGTGCGGTTATACAGTATGCGCAGTCTCGAAAGCTCAATCGCCGCCCACTTTGTGAGAGTCCGAATTGGACTGCACCTATTAAGGCAACCTCTATCCGAGGGAACGGGAGCGATTAATGCGACTTTGGTTCTTCCCCATCCTGCCGTTGTTCTTGACCAGCAGCCTTATCCTGGCTCAATCTGAGCGCCCTCAGCGTAATCCGGGCAGCCCGGATCAGCGGCCCGCTCAGATCCGCCAATGCATCGAGGTAGCGGATGGGCTGGACAAGGTGCTGCTGACGGCCCAGGGCCATCTACTGGTCGATTGGGCCGATGACCGCGTTGAACTCAGGAGCCAAGCCGGAGAAACGATCTGGATCACGGACTTCAAGGCATTGCCCGGTTTCGAGCGAATCTTCGTGTACGACTTGGCCGAAGAGGCGGACGGCAACTTTCTGGCTGTCGGGGTCGAGAGTACCACTCCGCCTCGAACCGTTCTCTTTCGCGTTTTCGCCACTGCCGGTCAGGCGGCCTTGCTCAACGCAGGCTTCGATGTGGCTCCCGGTTCCCTGATGGTGGCTCCCGGAGGACAGCGCTATCTCCTGGGCCTGTCTGCTGCCAATTTCAATCGTTTAGTCTATCTGTCGGCCACCAAGAGGTTGCCCGCGGATGCCATGTTCGAGGACTTCCTTATCCACGAGCTGGATGCCCAAGGCCGACTTCAATCGTCGATCTTCCGTATCCAGAAATCCATCCGCCGGGGACCGGGCCTTGCGGCGATAGAGAGCCGCCTTAATTCTCATCGCCTCGTCTTCAGCCCTCAGGGGAAAGCCTACATACGCCATCTCCGCGAGCCCTGGATCAGCGAGATGGACTTGGAGTCGGGAACTCGGGGCAAGACGCTGCATTTCGCTGGCGGTGAATTTACCTCCGGCCTCTACATCCCCAGCCTGGAATTTGTCAGTGAAGAGATGTTCAGTGCAACGATCATGAGTCAAGCTGATAGAGGGCTCGTCTTCGAAGTACGCAGTGTCGACTTAAGCACGGGGACAAGCTGGACCCGCTTCAAGGGAGAAGATGGCAGCACGACGCCGGTCAGCGTCGTGCTCGACCGCATCAGCGAGGACGTCCTGGTGATACCGCTGGCCGGCCGCTCGAGGGCCACCGTCGTCAATCAGTATCCCATCCTCGAGTTCAAGCAAATCAGGACAGATCCTTTCTTCCGTTAAGATTCATGTTCTGCAGGTTGGAGGTCACAATGTCTAAAGGACTTTCTGTCTTTGTCATCAGTCTGTCTGCTCTGCTCTTCTTCTCAAGTTATCTTTCTGCGCAGCAGCCCTGCGGTTTGTATCCTTATACGAAACTGGAGGAC
>DATIPQ010000006.1 GCA_035471785.1 Acidobacteriota bacterium | reverse complement strand
GAGAGGATGGCCTTGGAGCCGTCCTTGAAGGTGAGCACGTAGTCCAGCCCAGCGGCCGAGGGCGTTTCCAGTTTCATCACCCCCGACTCGGAGGTTCCGGGAGTGTAGCTTCCCGAGGTCAGGTTGCAGACGCCTGCGTCGAGTTGGCGCACCACCCGGTTGGGAAAGCGGATGGTGGCTCCGCCGGCCGTCGTGTAGGTGAAGTTGGAGCGGATCAGCACCTGGATGAAGGGACTGGCCGAGCACACCTGGGTGCTATCCCGCCACTGCAGCTCACCCTTGCTGCCCAGTACCTTGAAAGTTCTGGCCGTGGTGGTGAGCTGCATGGAGATGCCCTGGGTCACCGGCCCCGGCGGATCGTAGAACTCCGAAGTCCAGATCTTGGAGCTGTAGGTGAGGGCGCCGCGGTGGTCGAGTCCGCGGCCGGCCCGCTCGAAAAGCGGGATGTTGACCTCCAGCGAGCCCGTGCCCAGGTTGACCGAGTCCACCGACTCGAACTGATAGCTGCCGAAGGGCACCACGCCCCTCAAGTTGTGATTGCTCACGTAGGCGTCGGACTGGGCCCAAAGCGGGCCGCACGACAGCCACAACAGAATCAAGGCACAGATAATGCGTTTCATGGGGGGTATCCGTCTATGCTATGCGCCCGAAGGCGGGATCGGTCTCAGTTGAAGAGGGATTCCTCGAGGGGACGGTTGAAGAGCACCTCGGCGAAGACGTACTCGCCCACCTTGCGGGCGCCCGAGAAGACTTCGACCCGGTGCGGCCAGAGTACGCCCTGCACGCGGCGGTAATCGGCGAAGGCCAGCACCACCGGAATGTCGACACGTCCGTCGTCGGGATGGAGAAAGTAGGTCAGCCGTTGGATGCGCCCGCCGGCGTCGACTTCCACTTCCTGGCGCAAGGCGGCTTCAGCTTCCTCGGCCACCTCGGGGCGGACGTCGGAAGGAAACAGGGGAGCCACCAGGACGCGATCGGTACCGGCCTCCGTCCCCTCGAGGGGCGCGATCCGATGCCGTGGCTGGGCGATCCAGAGCGCAAGGGCGAAAACAGGCATGGCCTCCAGGCCCTGTCCGGCGTACTGGGGGGCGGCCAGAAGGCGGCGGCCGCGGGAGTCTTCGGCAAAGGAGTTTGCCGGGGTCAAGGCACTGTCGATAACGCTGGTCTGCACTCCATCGTTGGTCTGCATCTCCCAGCGCACCCGGCCCCAAGCATCAGCCGCGGCCCAGAAGGGCGTCTCAGAGGGCGCATCGAAATGCAGGTCAACAAAGAACCCGGCTGCCTCCACCGTGTGCAAAGAGCCGGGAGCGGCGCCTGCCGCGTTGGCGGCCCGCTGAAGGGCGCTCAGCGCCGAGGGGTCTTTCTCCTGGGCCGCGAGCGTCTGAGCAAGAAAGGAACACAAGACAAACAGGTACAAAGCAATCAAGTCACGACGCGTACCGGAAAGGCGCGCCGAAGGGGGGGTAAGCATGTTGCGCTGAAGGCAACCTCCGTGACCGCCGCCGAGCCGGGTGCGGAAACCGATCCGCCCTTGAAGGCTCGAAGCAAGGCCGTCAATCTCCCATTATCGACATCCCTATTCCTAGATCAAGAGAAATGTCCTGTCATAGCAAATTTTTGTGGCAGGATTCTTGCATGCCAGGTCGCCTCTCGGCCCGGAAAGCTACTCGCGCAGCAGGGCTATGGGGTTGGTGCGGGTGGCGCGCCGGGCCGGCAGGAGGTTTGCGGCCACAGCCACGCCCAGCAGGAGCAATGCCGCAGCGGCATAGGGCAGGGGCTCGCGGGGGGCCACCTGGAAGAGCAGGCCCTCGATCAGGCGCGAGGTGAGCAGGGCTCCGGCAAGCCCCAATCCCAGACCGGCCAGCACCGGCCACAGTCCCGAACTGAGGACGCCGCGCAGGATGTGGCGCCGTCCGGCTCCCAGGGCCATGCGGATAGCGATGGCGCGAAGGCCTTGAGTGACGGTGTAGGAGATGACCCCGTAGATCCCCACCACGGTGAGCAGCAGCGCCAGCAGGGCCAGGGCCCCGATCAACTGAGTACGGAAGCGGGGAGCCGAGCTGGCCTGGGCCAGCACCTGGTCCATGCTGCGCACCTCGGAAACGGGCAGCAGCGGGTCCAGGCGCCGCACTTCGTCGCGCACGGTGCCCGCCAGCGCCTCAGGGCGCTGAGCGGTTTTGACCACCGTCGTCATGCGCCTTCCGTCCCAACTCATGATGCTCTGCGACTCGGACAGGTAGATGCGCGGGGGAGCCTCCTCCTCCAAACGGAGGTGCTTGACGTCTTCGACCACCCCGATGATGCGGACGTTCTCGGCGCCGGCCACCCGGATGGCCTTGGAAAGCGCGTCCTGGCCGGGCCAATGGCGCTGGGCCAGGGTGCGGTTTATGATGGCCACGGGCGGCGACTGGTCATGGTCGCGGCTGTCGAAAGTGCGTCCCGAGAGCAGGCGGATGCCCATGGCCTGGAAGTAGTCGCCTCCCATGGTCCGGGTCTGGGCGCTGAGGGACCGGCCGGGCTCAGGCTTGGGCTGGTCGGCGGGCGAATAGCCCATGCCGTTGAAGCTGCCGCCCAGGGGAAGGATGGATATGCGTCCCACCTTTTCCACCGAGGGGATGGACTCCAGGCGTTCCTGCAACTGGTCGAAGAAGGCTGCCCACTGGGGTGGAGCTTGGTAACGCGATCGGGGCAATTCCACCCGGAACGTCAGAACGCCCGAGCTGGAGAGGCCGGTGTCGGTGGAAGTGAGATTCCAGAGGCTGCGCAGCAGCAGTCCCGAGGCGGTGAGCAGGACCAGCGCCAGCGACACCTGAACCACCACCAAAGCTCCCCTCAAGCGGGTGCTGGAGCGTCCGCCGCTGAAAGTGCGTCCGCCGTCGTGGAGCGACTCGGCCACTTCGTCCCGTGTGGAGCGCCAAGCCGGCAGCAGTCCGGCCGCCAAACCGGTGAGCAGGCTGACCGCGGCCGTGAAGAGCAGCACCCTCCAGTCGATGCTCACCTGCTCGGCGCGGGGCAGGAAGTCGCGGGCAATGGAATAGAAGAACTCCATCAGTCCCAGAGCCAACAGCAATCCGGCCGCTCCTCCCGCCAGGGCCAGCAGAAGGCTTTCCATCAAGGAGTGGCGCAGGAGCCGCAGGCGTCCGGCCCCCAGCGCGCTGCGCAAGGCGAACTCGGCCTTGCGGCTGCTGCCCCGGTTGAGAAAGAGATTGGCCACATTGACGACGGCGATGGCCAGCAAGAAGGCGACGGCGGCCATCAGCACCCATAGCGAAGCCCTCACGTCCCCCAGCATCGACTCGCGCAGCGGCTCCAGCACCACCGCAAGTTCGGGATCGAGGTCGGGATGCTCGGCCAGGATGGTGGGAGTGACGGCGTTGAGAGCCTCCTGCGCCTCTTGCAGGCTCACACCCGGGCGCAGGCGGGCGATGCCGGTATAGGAGTGGGAGCCGCGGTTGGGCAGGCGGTCGGGCGGCAGGCCCTCGAGTCCCAGCGGACGGAAAAGCAGGCGGCGGTCGGTACTGCCTCCCAGCGCCGGATCCTCGAAGTCCGGCCCCAGCACGCCGACCACCTGATGGGGCCGGTCGTCGAGCTGGATCTCCAGTCCGACGACGTCGTCGCGTCCAGCGAACTTGCTCTGCCAGAAGCCGTAGGTGAGGATGACGACAGAGTCCTGCCCGTCCACGTCGTCCTCCTCTTGAAAGATCCGTCCTTTCAGAGGCTTGACGCCCAGCACCTGAAAGAAAGGCCAATTGACCTGGCCCGCCAGGATGCGTTCGGCTTCACCCACTCCCGTCAGATTGGGGCTCCACTCGTCGAAGGCGGCAGCACCCGAAAAGACGCCCGAGCGTTCCACCCAGTCCACGAAATTGAGGTAGGAGACGGGACGACGGTCGGCGGCCCGGTCGCCGGGGTCGAGCAGCCTTACCAACTGGCCGGGAGACTCGTAAGGCAGGTCGCGGAGCAGGACGCCGTTGACGATGCTGAAGATGGCGCTGTTGGCGCCGATGCCCAAGGCCAGGGTAAAAATGACGGCCAAGCCGAAAAAAGGCGCCCGGCGCAGGGAGCGCAGAGCCTGGCGAACTTCGAGAGAGATGTTTTTCATGACTGCTCCTGGATTGAATGGAGAGGGACGCGGAGGCAGATGGGAAGCGCGGCGATGTTCCGAGGGGAGATTGATGAGCAGATCCCAGGCCGAGGCGCAAAAGGCGCCCACCAGCCCTCTCAATCCCCTGCGGCGCGCGGCGTCCTCGGCCAGCCGCCTGAAGAGTTGCAACTGTTCCCGCCTCATGGAACGGTGGGCTCCGCTCTCGGGCAGCAGCCCCAAGAGACGGGCATAAATCCAGGTCAG
>DATIPQ010000005.1 GCA_035471785.1 Acidobacteriota bacterium | reverse complement strand
GCCTCGAGATGTGCGGGAGTGGGTGTTGGATGAGTTGGATGAGGAGTTTGAGCGGGTGCAGGGGGTTTGGGGGGAGGCGCAGGCGCGGCGGTGGTATTGGAAGGAAGCCGGCTCGCTGGTCGCTTCGTTTGGGCGGGAGAGACTGAGGACATGGGCCAGGGAGGCTCTCTTTCTTCTTCGCCGGGGAAAGCCGAGGACTGGGAGAGGACTAGGAAGTATGTGGCAGAGGACTTGGTTGGATGTGCGTGACGGAATTCGCTCGTTGATGCGGCGGCCCGGCGTGGCCTTGACGGCCCTGCTGGTGCTGGCGCTGGGGATCGGGGCCAGCGTGACGATTTTTTCGCTGATCTCCGCGGCGTTGCTGAGGCCGCTGCCCTATCCGCAGGCGGAAAGGATCGTGGTTCCGGCCGGTGTCGACACCGAACGCAACGAAGACCGCCTTACCGTGGCCTATCCCGATGTCCAGGACTGGAAGCAGGAAGAAGGCCTGTTTCAGGACCTGTCGGTGGTCAGCTTCAGCACGGCCGATTTGACCACAGGAGGCGATCCCGAGACGGTGCGGGGCATCTACGTCGACGAGGGGTATTTCCGCATCTTTCAGGTCAAGCCGGTCATCGGACGCCTCTACCAGCCCGAGGAATACCTGCCCGGCGACAACCAGTCGGTCATCATCAGCAGCGGACTGTGGCAGACGCGCTTCGGCGGCCAAGAAGACGTCGTCGGAAGCATCATCGAGATGAGCGGGTACCGGGTCGAGGTGATCGGCGTGGTCGATCCCGAGGACGTATGGCCCACCGGACTGCAATACTGGCTCTCCAACCGGGTCTCCGATCCGCCGCCGCCTTCCTTGCAGGAACGAGACAACTTCAACATGCGCGCCATCGGACGCCTGGCCCCGGGCGTCACCGTGCCGCAGGCCCGGGCCCGCCTGCAGGCCCACGCCGCCCGCATCGCCCAAGAGCTGCCCGACCAGCGCGGAAAATACTCCGCCACCCTCTACACTCTGAGCGACTGGATAGCCGATCCACAGTTGCGGACGGTGCTTTGGATCCTTTTCGGCGCCGTGCTCTTCGTGCTGCTGATCGTGTGCGTCAACGTGGCCAACTTGCTGCTGGCCCGCGCCGCCGACCGGACGCGCGAAATGTCCGTCCGCATGGCGCTGGGCGCCGGACGCGCCCGCATCATCCGCCAGCTTTTGACCGAGAGCGCCCTGCTGGGGCTGGCCGGCGCCGGACTCGGCCTGATCGTGGCGCTGGGCGGCATCGACCTCTTTTTGGCCTTCCCGCGAAACCTGGGACGCGTGGCGGAAGCCTCGCTCGACTGGCGCGTGCTGCTATTCGCCGGCTTCCTCGGACTCGCCACCGCCGCCGCCTTCGGACTCGTCCCCGCCCTTCAGATCTCGCGCGGACGCCTGGCCCAGGCCCTTCACAGCGCCGGACGCCAAGCCCTCACGGGAGGATCGCGCCGCACCCGTTCGCTGCTGGCCGCCGCCCAGGTGGCCCTGTCGCTGGTGCTGCTGATCGGCGCCGGACTGATGATCCGCAGCTTCGCTAAAGTGGCCGCCTCCGATCCCGCCATCGAGGTTGACAACATGCTCATCGTGCGGCTGCGCCTGCCTTCGGGACGCTATCCGCAAAAGGCCCAGCGCGACGCTTTCTACCGCGAGATTTCCCAGCGGCTGGAGCAAGTCCCCGGCATCGAGGGCGTCAGCGGAGCTTCGGTCATTCCTTTCCAGGGCGGAGGAGCCTACGTCTTCCGCGCCCACCTGGAAGAAGGCGCCCCCATGCCCCCTAACGGACCCGAGTACCTGGCCATGTGGAGTTCGGTGGGCGAGGACTACTTTTCCACCGTAGGACTCGACCTGCTGGGCGGACGCGCCTTCGATTCGCGCGACGGCGCCGAGAGCGTGCCGGTCACCGTCATCTCCAAGCTGCTGGCCGAGCGCATGTTTCCGGGAGAGGATCCGCTGGGCAAGCGCATCCGCTCCTGGCGCGACGAGGACGTGCTGCGCACCGTGGTGGGCGTGGTTGAGGACGTCAAGCTGCAAGGGCGCGACCGCGAGACCTATCCGGTCTTCTACGTCCCCTATCGGCAGGTGACCTGGCCCGGCATCCAGGCGCTGTTCATACGCACCCAAGGCGAGCCGCTGGCATTGACCGAGACGGTGCGGGAACAGATGTGGGCGCTGGACTCCAAGCTGCCGGTCAACGACATCCGTCCGCTGCGTGAAATCGCCGCCGAATCGCTGGAAACGCGGGCCTTTATCTCCACCTTGCTGGCGATTTTCGCCGGGGCCGCCATCCTGTTGGCGGCGGTGGGGATTTACGGGGTCATCGCCTTCCTCAGCGCCCAGCGGACACAGGAAATCGGCGTGCGCATGGCCATGGGAGCCTGCCGCCAGGACATCCTGCGGCTGGTGATGCGGCAGGGGGTGGTGCTTACCGTCGCGGGACTGGTGATCGGCCTGGGATTGTCCGTGGCTCTTACCCGGACGGCGGTCAGCATTCTGGCCGAGGTCAGTCCTACCGATCCCTTGGTCTACGCGGCGGGGATCGTGCTGCTGGGACTCATCGCCACCGGCGCCGTGTTGGTGCCGGCGCTTCGGGCGTCACGAACTAATCCCGTGCGGGCGCTTCGGGCGGAGTGAAGCACTGCCTCCATCGCCGCAGGGATGCGCCTCCCACCAGGCTTGCTACAACCTGCCGCTCCGTAGTCTTCGGCGGCTGGGACGTACGAGAAGCTCCGCACTGTCCCCAGCCGGGGGCTGGGGATTGGGTGTTTGGATTCGCTGAGCTGTCTTACGACGCCGGGCAGTAGGTTGCTGTCCCTTCCGGTTGCCTCCATCGCCGCAAGGATGCGCCGGCTTCGCCACTACTACTCCAATCCCCAAGGGGCGGGTGATGGGTGAAGCGTTTCGTCAGTCCCAGCCGGCGAAGACTATGGAGCAGCAGGTTGTGCCAAGCCTGGTGGGAGGCGCATCCTTGCGGCGATGGAGGAAGTGCCCCAAAAAGCTCTCTGCCGCCACCGGCTCCCTGAGAGAAAAGCCTCCTCTGCCTCGTTAATCAGGTAAGTCCATCTCGATATCCATGCTGAGGAGGTTGCCGTGGGTCGTTTTAACTGGATTACTTCCACCTTTGCGATTGTCTTCTTGTCATGCGCTCCCCTGCTGGGGCAGGACGGGGTGCGGGTGCGGATCATGGCGGCCAATACCTCCAGCGGACCGCATCAAAGCTACCCCGAGGACGGCCCAGGAGAGCATATCTTCAAGGCCCTCAAGCCCGACGTGGTGCTGATACAAGAATTCAACCTGGAGGGAAGCGACAGCCAGAGCGCCCTGCGAGCCTGGGTCGACCGGGTCTTCGGCAGCGAATATCACTTCTGCCGCGAGGCCGCCAGCGGATCTTCCCCCATCCCCAACGGAGTGATCAGCCGCTGGCCCATCAGCGAATGCGACGAGTGGGACGACCCCTTCATGTCCAACCGCGACTTCGTCTACGCCAGAATCGATCTCCCCGGCAACACCGATCTATGGGCCGTCAGCGTTCATCTCAAAGCCGGCGGCTCCGGCGAGGAGCGCACGCGCCGCAGCAACGAGGCCCGGGCCTTGGCCGAAGCCATCCGCGACCACCCCGTCCCGGCGGGCGACTACCTGGTGATCGGCGGAGACTTCAACGCCCAAAACCGCAGTGAACCCTTCCTGCAGCAGTTGAGCAGCCACGTGGTCATCGCGGCTCCCTTCCCCCAGGACGCCGACAACGACGGCGACACCAACTGCAACCGCAACAAGCCCTACGACTGGGTTCTGGCCGACTCTGACCTGGACGTCCTGGAAGTCACCGTGGAAGCGGGCGGCGAGTCATTTCCCGACGGATTCGTCTTCGATCCCTCGCGCTACAGCCAGAGCCAGCACGACACCCATTTTCCTCCCGTGCAGGCCTTTAACTGCGGGGGAAGCAATCCCGAACCGTTCCTGCAGTTCCAGCATATGGCGGTGATCCGCGACTTCCTGCTGCCGGCGGACAGCCCCGGAGGAGGCCAGGACCGCTGGAGCGTCAGCGACCCCCGCGAGATCGACTTCGGGCTGCGCGATGCCGGCGACGGTCCCTTCGCCGACGGGTCCTTGACCCTGAGGCTGCTGGGAGAGGACGGCGACGCAGGAGAGGTGCGGCTGACGGCCGCCTCGGTGGAGGGAGAGCACGCCGGGGAATTCGCGCTGCAAAGCCCTTCCACCGGACCCATCGGTGACGGCGCGACGCTGATGGTGACCTGGAACCCGTCATCCAACGACGGAGAGGTGCGTTCGGCCCAACTGGTGCTGGAAAGCGACTCGCAGCCAGCCGCCCTGCGCATCGACCTGCGCGGTGAAACCGACGACGATTCGCCTCCGCCCGGGGGCCAGGATCTCGACCTTTCGGGATGGACGGTGGAGCAAAGCGGCACCAGCGCGGCGCTGACCCTTCCCGAGGGCGCCAAGTTGTCCGCGGGGGCCATCCTGGTCATCGGACGCAAGGCCAGCCGCCAGGAGTTTGAGTCTTATTGGGGCCCCCTGCCCTCGGGCGTGGTTTATCTCAACGGTCATGAGGTGGGCGGAGGAGACGGATTTCCGCTCATCAATGGCGACGAGCGCTTTCGCCTGTTGGACGAACAAGGCGATCCTGTGGGCGGATTCGTGCCCTCGGGCGCGACGCCCGCCAATCACAGCTTCCAGTTGCAGTCCACCGACGGCACTGACTTTGACCGCTTCTCCAATCCCGCCGGGGACGCTACGCCCGGACGCTACGTCGGCAGCCGGGCGGGGACGGGGCGGCTGGTCATCACCGAGTTTTCAGACGCGTTGGGGGCTGGCAATTGGGTGTTTGAGTTTGTTGAGCTGTTTTACGATGGCGGGCAGTAGCTTGCCCTTTTGCTCCACCGCCTCCATCGCCGCAAGGATGCGCCTCCCACCAGGCTTGGCACAACCTGCTGCTCCATAGTCTTCGGCGGCTGGAACTGACCAGACGCTCAGCACTATCCCCAGCCGGGGGCTGGGAATGGGTGGTTGAAGTTGTGGAGCTGTTTTACGACGCCGGGGGCAGTAGGTTGCTGTCCCGTGCGTTACCTTCATCGCCGCAAGGATGCGCAGCCCCGAGTGGAGATGGGGATAGGAGGGTCGTCTCGCCAGTCCCAGCCGCCGAAAAACATGAAGAAGCAGGTTGTAGCAAGCCTGGTGGGAGGCGCATCCTTGCGGCGATGGAGGGAACGGACCAACGTGGCGAATTATCCCTTGGATGGCAGAGTTCCCACAAACGCCAGCGCCTGCTCAAGCCACCCGCCAAGCGACTCTTCATTCCCCAGCCCCGCCAAAGAAACATAGATCATGCTCTTCATAGGACGCCCCGTGAAGTCCAGGGGCCGGGCATGAGGCCGCTCAAGAGCTTCGGCCGCCCGTTCCTCGCCTAACCGCAACACAAGGTCTTCACCCGCCACACCGCAGCACATATGTCCGTTGACCATAAAGCAGAGGCCTCCGAACATCTTGCGTTCGCTGACGCCAGGACGCTCTCTGAGAAACCAGCGCACCCGCTCGGCCAGCCGTTGATCATAGGGCATTTGGACTCTCCTTGGACGGGCCCGCATGACGCACCCGAGTGCCAAGAGCGTAGCCCGTTTAGCGCCTGTGGTCGATCAGAAATCCATCCCTGGACGGCAGATCTTAAAGTAGGCAACGGGGGCCTAGGTGCGGTAGGCCCGGGACTGCTGGTCGGCGTCGGATTGGGCTTGCTAGCGCTCGAGCAATGGGACTTCCACTCGGACTCGAGCGTTTCGAAGTCCTTGCCGAAGATCTCCTGGTAGAGAGCCAGGCTGTGAGGTTTGCCGCAGTAGGCCAGTTTCATGACCGATTCCTTGCCGTAGGCCTGGTGGAGGTAGGCCAGACAGCAGAGCGAGGACCGCGGCGAGGAGGGGTCGCACGCGCAGAGATGCATAGCTGCTGCATGTTCATTCCCTTTCTGATCAGCCTGGCCTTTCTTCGCTAAAGCTATGGAGGGCAGGCCCTTAATTAGTCCGCTCTCAGAGCGCGTAATGGGTCGGCTCGGGTGGCGCGCAGGGCGGGGATTAGGGCCGCCGCCAGGGAGCAGAGAAGGATAAGCAAGGCGATGAAGACGAAGGTGGCGGGGTCGGTGGGCGTCACCTGGTAGAGCAGCGTTTGCAGGTAGCGGGTCAAGAGCAGGGCGGCGGCCAAGCCCATCACAAGCCCCCCCAGGGTCATGGAGAGCGAGCGGCGCAGGACGCCGGCCAGGATGGAGGAGGAGGTCGCTCCCAAGGCGCGGCGGATGCCGATCTCGCGGCGTCCGCGGCGGACGCTGAAGCTGAGCACCGCGTAAAGCCCCAGCAAGGCCAGTCCTAGCGCCGCCGCCGAGAATCCAGCCACCAGTTGGAGGGCGAAGCGGCGCACGGCCGTCGAGGCAGCGTAAAGCTCGCTCATGTCCGCGCTGGCGTAGATGGTCTGAGCCGGGTTGATAGCCCAGATGGCGCGCTGGACGCTGGGTAGCAGCGCGGCTTCGCTGAGACCCGTCTCGCTCTCCCGTCCCCGCACCACGTAGGTCACGGCGTAGGAGGGGAAGCGGTGGATGGGCAGGTAGAACTCGGCGCGGGCCGGCGCGTCCAGCGACGTCTGCCGCGCATCGGCCACGATACCCACGACTTGCATGGTAAATCCCTGGCCGTAACCCACGTCGAGGCGCTGGCCCAGCGCTTCTCCGTCCCCGAAGTGGCGGCGGGTCATCGTTTCGTTAATGAGCGCCGGGATGTCTCCCTCGCTGTCCCGGTAGGAGAAGAGGCGTCCTTTGAGCAGCCGGATGCCCATGGTCTCGAAGTAGCCCGGTGAGGCCGCCGTCATGAGGGCCGTGGGGGCGTCGCCGAGTTCCTCGGGCGGACTCCCGGCCTTGGCCACGCCGGGATCGATGAAATGAGGAACCAGGCGTCCCTGACTGAGAGGCAGGGAGGAAACCAGGCCCGCCGCTTCCACCTGGGGCAAGGCCTGAAAGGCCTCGATGCTCTGGCGGTAGTAGGCGACGCGCTTGGCCGTCGTGTCGTAGCGGTCGGTGGGAAAGATCTGCAGGGCCGTAATGCGCTCGATTCCGAATCCTGGATCGAGCTGGATCAGTGCGCTGAAGCTGCGCAGCAGCAGTCCGGCGCTCACCAGAAGGACGCAGGCCAGGGCCACCTGGGCGGTGACCAGTAGAGCGCGTCCGCGCAGGCGTGCGGCGGACTCGGTGGCGGTTCCGCCGGCTTCCTGCAGGGCTTCGCGGAAGTCCACCCGGGAGGCGCGCAGGGCCGGCCAGGCGCCGAAGAGCAAAGCCGCCAGAAGCGTCAGTCCCAGGCCGAAGAGCAGCACCGAGGGACGGATAGCGGCTTGATCGAGGCGGGGGACGTCCGAGGGGGTGACGGCGATCAAGGCCCCCAGCATCCAGCGGGCCATGAGGCAGCCCAGCAATCCCCCGCTGATCGCCAGCAGCAGGCTTTCCAGCGAAAGCTGGTGCAGAATGCGGCTGCGTCCGGCCCCCAGCACGCCGCGCAGAGCCAGCGTGCGGCGGCGGGAATGGTGACGCACCAGCATCAGTCCGGCGATGTTGGAACAGGCGATGAGCAGCACGCATCCCACCGCGGCCAGCAGCAGCCACAGCAGGGGACGGCTGGGCCCCAGCAGGTGATCGCTGATCGGCTCCAGGCGAATTCCCACGTCGGTGTTGGAGCGGGGATACTGCTCGGCCAGCCGGGCTGCGATGGCGTCCATTTCGGATTGGGCCTGGGAAAGGCTGACGTCCTGGCGCAGGCGTCCGACGGCCCCCAGGTAGGTGGATCTGCGCATGCGCAAGTCGGCTTCTTTTTCCGGACGCACCATCCACACCCCCCACTCACGTCCCAGCACCCGCGGCTGAAAGTCGGCGGGCAAAACTCCCACCACCTGGTAAGACTCTCCATCAAAGCGCAGCGCGGAGCCTACGATCGAGGGGTCAGCGGCGAAAGCCCCCTTCCAGACGGCTTCGGCCAGGATGACGACCTGGGGCGCCCCTTCCCGATAGTCGTCGGACTGGAAGAGCCGTCCCGCCAGGGGCCGTGTAGAGAGCACCTGGAAAAACCCTTCGCTGACCTGGGCCGCCGAAAAGGACTGGGGAAACTCGCCGTCCAGGTAATCGACGCCGTAGGGCTCGATGGCAGCCAAATGCTGGAAGGAGGTGGCCATGCGCCGCCAGTCCACGAAGTTGGCGGGGGAGACGAACTCCTTGGGCTCGCCCTGTTTGGACTGGTCCTGCCACAGCGTCACCACCCGTTCGGCCTGGCTGAAGGGCAGCGGTTGCAGCAAGACGGCCTCGACGGCGCTGAAGATGGCGGTGTTGGCGCCCAGTCCCAGGGCCAGCGTGAGCAGGGCCACGACGCTGAATCCCGGGCTGCGCAGCAGGCTGCGCAGGGCGAAGCGGAGATCTTGCATCCAGGAGTCCATGATGTTTCCTCGTTGTCTGGGAGCGGCCAGTCCGAAGCCGCGCCGGTTGACGTTCTCGACGGCGAACAGCTCCTGGAATTCGAGCCCCGTGGCGCGCAGCAGCTTGCGCCGGGTGTCGCCTTCGGGATAGCGGTGGCGGCCCTTGACCAGGTTGGACAAGTGCCCCCGGCTGATCCCCATGCGAAGCGCCCAGGCGTTCTGGCTGATGCGGCTCTTTTCCAGCACCTGCGCCAATTTTCGATGCCTAAGTCTGACTCTCATGGACGTCCGCCCAAGAGTATATCCCGCCTTCAGACCGAAAACTCAAGTGGCGTCTCGATTAAGTGTTTCGAGGTGTTCACTGCCAGCCCTCCATAGCCTTGGCGAAGGAGGGCCGCAAGGATGCGCCTCCCACCCGGCGGGGGACGACCTGCTGCTCCATAGTCTTTGGCGGCTGGGACTGACGAGAGGCAATGGTCAGGTACTTCTCAGCCGCCATGCTCTTGACAAATTTGCTAGCCTGTCCTTAAATTGCCAGACCCGTGGAACAGGGGTCCAGGATGGCCGTCGAGAGTCTGGAATGAAGCTCATTTTCCACATCGCGATTCACGAAATCAAAGTCCTGTATAGGAACTTTTTCTTGCTTGGCTCCGTGTTAGCCATATTGATTACGGCTCTCCCTGCGGCTCTGGTTTTAATTGAGATTCAAGAGGAAGAACGGGGGCGTTTTCTACATGATCGCCTTGCGCTGACCGACCAAGTGAGCCGACTTCCCGGCTTGGCCCGCTTTCCCTTGGTGGTTTCGGTTCCGCCTCCGCCGCTTTCTTTCCTCAATCGAGGAATAACGGACCAAGTCAGTCTTCAGGTCTCCTTCTCGCGCTTGGACCCGCCCCGGATGCAGCCTCGAAGAGAAGACGGATCGTGGCTCGGCTACTTTTTCCCGCCCTTCGATATGGCCACCCTATGCGCCATCTTCTTCAGTCTGGTTCCTTTCCTATTCGCCTATGGATGCTTCTCGCGAGAGAAAGAGAGCGGGACCTTGAAGATCGTCATGTCGAACTCATTGCCAATGTGGAAACTTATTGCCGGGAAGCTGGCTGGTTTGTCGATCGCCCTCGCCGCGCCACTGGCAACCATGCTCCTCGTCAGTCTGGGAGTCCTCCTCTCGTCGCCCGCTATCCGAAGTGCCATGCAGACCTCGGACTGGGTCGGATTCTGGTTTTTCTTCGCCGCTGTTGCTGCTTATGGCCTCATTCACCTGCAGATCGCGATGTTGGCTTCGCTCGTGACGCACAAACCCGCCAATACTCTGTTTGTCTTGCTGACCTTCTGGATGGCGAGCATGGTTCTTGTACCAAGTCTCGGCCTGGAAGCAGCCGGTTGGGCCGCGCCGTCCCCGCCAAACGGCGTGCTCGCCCAGAATGAACGTCTGCTGCACGCCGACCTGTTGCTCGAATACAGTGCCCTCATCAAGCAAGCCACTGGAGCCACTTTTGTTTTCAGGCGCCAAGACGTTGAAAAGCCCGGGCGCCGGTACTTTCTCTTCCGTCACGACAATTGGCAATTCCATCTAACCCGCGAAGGCGAATTCTGGCTTGATCGGGCTGACGCTGCTCTTCAAGGCAGAATGAAATCGGGCCTTCCCGACATGTTGAAACGCCAAAATCGCATTGTGAACGAACTGCGCAGCCTTTATCAGGACCGAAGGCAGCGCATGATTGAGCAAATTCGCTTCACGCGGGCCGCGGCATTGCTCTCGCCGAGTGCCCTGCTCTCGACCGTCACCGCTGAAGGAATCGGTTCAGGCGCCGGCGCAGTCAGTGGATTCCACGCCTGGCTGCAAGAGACTGCCTATCGCTTTTATACTCGTCTCACCGAGTCCCCTTATTTCTTGTCAGACAAGTTCTTTCTGCGCCTGGGAGAAGAAGAGAGAATCGAACCTTCGCTGATTCCGAATCTGGAACTTTTCGACCGGGCTCGTACAGGCCTGGGGCCAGACCGCGTAGCTTTGACCCTGGGCATCGGCTACCTGGCTTTTCTGATGCTTCTGCTCTTTTTCGCCACCTTTGTTTTGGGTTCAAGGTATGATCCGAGGTAGTGTCGATGATCTTCAAAACAATGATGCTTCACGAGATCAGCCGCAACATGAGGCTGGCGCGATACTGGATTCTTAGCAGCTTGGCCTTGTCGCTCTTCACACTTTCCTCGCTTCACTTCACAGGCCATTACCACCGGCAAGGGTCTGAGCATGACCGCATGATGAGCGATCTCCGCCAGAGCTTCAGCGAGATGCGCTTACCTACCGAAATCCGTGTTATAGCCATGGAGGTCGTCAAGGGTGTCGACAGCGTGGAGGTCATCAACTTCGGGGAAGAGAGGCTAATCCCGGCCAAAGTGCACTTCAATCTGGTGGAAGACGAGACTCGGGAACAGTTCATCGTGGAGAAGAATCTGCTCTCGCCCTACCCCAGGCATATCGACTGGATCTTCGTCGTTACCTATTGTCTTTCCCTGGCCGCCATATTGCATGGATACGACTTGGTTTCCGGAGAGCTGGTCCAGGGAACTCTTAAACTGGTGTTGGTCAACCCTCTCAGCCGAGCCAGCTGGCTGGCTGCCAAGCTGCTGGGCACGCTGTCGGCATTGTGCCTGCCCGTGCTGCTCGGAACATGCATCGGTGTTCTGATACTGATCGCCGCCGCGGTGCCAGTCGGCTTGGATGAGTTGCTTTTGTACTTAACCGCCCTGCTTAGTTGTGCCTTGCTGCTAACTGCGCTGTTGGTGTCGGCGGCCGCCCTCTCCGCTCTTTCCCGGTCGAATTCGGTTTCCCTAATCCTTGGCATGCTTCTCTGGTTCACCCTGGTCTTGATTTTGCCGGGGCTCTCGCGCAGCGCCGCCACGCTGGCCTACACCCCTAAGCAAAGGACGACTGTGGAGGACAAAGTACGAGAGGCTCATCAGCGGAGCATGAACTTCAGCAACTCGCCTGACGCGGGCACTATGGAGCGCTCTCTGGATCAATTCCGCCAGGAACGCAGGACGATTAAGCGGGAACATCTGCAAACCGTTCTCAAGCAAGTAGGGTTGGCCCGACTGATCGGCATCGCCTCTCCGCTCAATCTCTACCGGCGGTCTGTCGAGGCTATTTCCGACGGGGGGCTGGAGCGCCACGACAGGTTCTTGCGACAGATTCGGAGCTACATGCAGCGACTCTGGGAACGGAGCAAGAATATGAATCTAACCGGGGGGCAAGTGCAAGGGGAGGTTTTCCAGGAGTCCCGCCCCTCTTCGGGAGCCCGTATCGCATCCTGCCTACCTTTCCTCTTTGGCCTGCTTCTGCTCTCGCTGCTGGGCTACTTCGCCTGTTTTGTCGTGCTGGCACGCCTGCAACTGACGTAGGAAGGATCAGGAGACTTGAGCAAGCCACAGCTAAGAGCCGAAAGCCTGAGCAAACGCTACGCGCCCGAAGCACCATTGGCCTTGGACCGACTCACTCTAAGCGTTCAGGATCATGAGATTTACTGCCTGCTAGGCGCGAACGGCGCTGGGAAGACCACCTGCATTAACCTCTTCTTGGGCTTCCTCAGGCCTACCTCGGGCAAAGCCTTGCTGGCCGGCATCGATGTCCACGCCGACCCCCTGGAAGCCAAGAAGCATGTTGCCTACGTACCCGAGAACGTTATGCTCTACGGTGGATTTGACGCCGTTCAGAATCTGCGCTACTTCGCCCAACTCGCCCGCCAGCCGCTTGACCGCCAGCAGTGCCGCAGCATTCTGCGCAAAGTCGGGATCCAGGATGAGGCACTTCGACGCAACGTACATTCTTTCAGCAAGGGAATGCGGCAAAAACTGGGCATCGCTGTGGCATTAGTGAAACAAGCCCCCGTTATTCTCCTGGACGAACCGACGAGCGGCCTAGACCCCAAGGCGGCAATGGAGTTCCTGGAAATCCTCAGGAGGCTTAGGGAGGAAGGAAAAGCGATCTTGATGAGCACACATGACATCTTCAGGGTCAAGGCGGTGGCTAGCCGGGTGGGCATAATGAAGGATGGCCGCTTGCTCAGTGAACTTGACGGGAGTGAACTGGAGACCGTCGATCTGCAAGAAATCTATCTCGATTATATGGGCCAGGGGAGAGCCGCAATCTCATGAGACATTCCAGCAGGCTCACGGGGGCGGTCATATGGTTTTTCTCGGTATGCAATCTCTCGATTTGCTTGAGTCTCGGAGTGCAACCCCAGGAAGCTTTTCAAGAGCAGCAGAAGCTCCTCGACCTGCGCTCCGCTCAGTTTGCGCTGATCCAGGCCAAGACCGAGTTCGACCGCCAGAGGCAGCTCTACGATGAGGGAATCATCTCGGAGTCCCAGTTGACGCGCGCCGAGGCTTCTGTTCGCCAAGCCCAGATTGCCTACCAGCGAGTTTTCCTGGGACTTTTTTCCGAGTTGCCCGACCTGACGGTGGTCTCAGCCGTCAAATCGAGAACCAAAGGAGGCGGCTCGCGGGTCGCATTGACCGTGAGAAACACTTCCGGGGCCAATCTGGATTACCGTCAGTTGGGAATCGTCGAGGAGGAAGTCCCGATTCCCGATCAGCTCGAACTGAGGCAACTCAAGAACCTCTTCGCCTCTCTGGAGGACCAGGAGGGCTCGATCGTCTCCAAGCCTTACGAGCACTTCCTGCCCGAGTTGGCTGTTGGAGAAGACCACGTCTTTGATTTCTCTTTGTTGAAGGACGTCGACGAGGTTCTCGTTTCCCTGAAGTACTCGGGCAAAGTGGAAGAGTACAAAGTGGTGCTCGAAAAGGACGCGTCAGCGAATGTCGTGGACATCCGCTCCCGACAGTTCTCTCAGGAGGCCAACCTGGGTACGCAGGCCGTTTACGATCTCAACCTGGAGCGCTTCACCGATGTCGGCAGCACCTTTCGAATAAGCGTGGTCAACCTGCCCTCGCAATTCGACCGCCAGTTCCTTTCCTCCGCCGAATCAACGACCCGCCTCCGCCAGATACGGTTCGCCCAAGGTGAAACCACCAAAGCCCTGGCGCTTCGCATCTCCCTACCGGAGATAGTAGATCCTGAGAAGGTGCCGGTGGACCAGTCCATCCCCTTCTGGGTCGTTCTTCAAACCCAAGACCAAGCCGCCGCCCTTGACGGTGAGCGGCGTTACCAGCCGGGTGAAGTCTGGTCAATGGGGGTGGGCGCCATCCAACTTGAGATCACTCCCAAGGGAGTCGGGAAGCTGGAGGTGCGGGCCTCGAATCTCTATCGTGAGATTCAAGTCGGAGAGGCTCTGGATTTGTCAGTTCAGGTGCGCAATTCGGGAACGCGCAGGCTGGAAAACATTCGGCTAAACGTCGAGACACCGCCCGATTGGATCGTAGAGAGTAGTCCAGAACTGCTCCCGCAGTTGGAGGTGGGCCGGCAGCAGCAGGTGCGGCTTCGTTTCCTTCCGCCGTCGCCCGGCTCGGTGGGAGACTACAACATCAGAATCGAAACCCTGGCTTTCGCGGACAACAAAGCCGTCGAGAGCGAGGACAAGGTTCTGCGAATTCGGATGCAGGCCCCGGTGGAAATGTGGAAGACCGCCTCCATTGTAGGGCTCTTATTGGCGGTGGTTGCCGTCTTAGTCGCCTCCGGCATCAAGATCGCTAAGCGCTGACCGGCGATTTCGAAAACAATCACAGGCGATTCGCCCGAATCATTGGCTGGACTCGGGAAGGGACTCCCAGATCAAGGCTCCGACAAAGTCCTCTTCGAAACTGATCCTGCTCCAGAGGGCGTCCGAAAGCGAGAGAGCAAATTTCACTTCTCCATCGCCCGATATGCCGATCACCATGGGATCTTGGGGCAGATCCAGAATCTGCCTGAGGCGTCCTTCTGGGTCGAATAACACGAGCCCACTAAACTCGATATCCTCCTTCAAAGCTAAGAAGCCGGCGAGATCGCTCTGTGTTCCGTCAACCACCAGGGCGGCGGACACCTTTTCAGGCGGCCAGGATGCCAGGTTGGCCTCCCATTGGCGCACCGTGCCCAGACAGGAAACACAGTGGTACCTGGGCGAAAAGAGCAGGATGACATTAAGGGGAGCATCCGCCAGTTGAGCAAGAGGACGCAGATCGCCGTGGGGATCCTGAACGACGACCTGCGAAAGCACTGAGGCGGCTGCACTTGGGGGCCCCATCCGACGGTCGCCATTCAAGGCGTAGACCGAAAAGAGTGCCAATGCAACGCAGCCGAGCGCCCCCAAGCCCCAGAACAGGGCCTCGCGTCTACTCATTTCCGTCCCCCTCAAGCCTGCCGATCACCAGGGCCAGTTCGTCACCGGTGTTGTCGAGGAAAGTCATGAACCCTTCGTAGTTGGCGCCCAAAAAGTAATAGGGCCAGGATATCGGCTGAAAGGCCTGCTCACCATCAAGTGTGTAGATATGCAGCCTCCTTTCCAAATCTGGATTGAGGATCTGCGTCACCACATAGCGGTTCTGTATCACTGAGAGCATATGGACTGCCGAGTGAGTGGGGGTTTGGCCCCTCATTCGCGCCTCCCATTCTTCTGGGCTGAGTCGCTCCGGAGGGTCCACCACTGTCGGATCGGGTATGAGGCGAAAATCGCCGAGATAAGAGAGATCCGACGCATACTTGCGAATTTGATAGGGCACCTTTGCACCAATATAGATATTTCCCTGGCTGTCGGCATCGGCGTAGGAGTGGGGGACGAAAGCCGACAAATGTTCCTGCCCGGGTGGCAGCAAAGGCCGGCGGCGGCTGTAAAAGGTCTCGATGCTACCCGCTTCGCCAAGACGGACCCAGTGGGGTCCCTGAAGAGTCGAACTGCACACGAGAAGCTGACCTTCAGGCGTCTCCGCAACTGAATATGAATACTGAGGCTTCTCTATGACCCTGTCGAATTCTCCGTCCTCGTGATAAACGAGCGTCCCCGAATTGTCGGCTACGAAGATCCTACGCTTCTTTTCGCTGTAGTGAAGGCTGTAACCGGCTTCAATGACACGCTCACCACTCTGAGCGTGGCCAAAGCGCCGGATGAACGTCCCGTCATCGTCAAATTGCCAAATGGTGTTCGTTCTCCATTCGAGGAGGTAAAGCGAGTCAGGTGAAGAGGTGAAGGCGGAGACTCTTCTCAGGGGCGGCCTGCCCGAGGGCAACTGGAGAGCAATGCGATTTCTCGTCGAAATATGGGGAACGGCCAGTTGACTTTCCGGCGGCGCTGTCGTCAGGTAAACAGGCTCCAGGTCATCCGCTGTGACCGGAGGCAGTGCGCCGACCTCGCTTTCGTTAGGTGAGGCTGAGCGACAGGTCAAGAGCAGAAGCAGGAGTCCCGTTCCCAAAAGAGCTAAGCTTCGCTTGAGCACTTTATCTCTCGAATGGGACGACGATCACTCAGGCGTTACGACGTAGCAATCATAGGCCGGAGGCTGGCAGGTAAAGCGGCATCCAATCTCGTCGCACTTAAAGACCTTTTTCTCATCCGCGCCTAGCGGTACGTCATCAGCCTGCACGGGCATAGGGATCGCTGCAGATGCCAAAAACATCGGAACCATCAGCGCCAGTGCGAGCAGTAAAAGAATCGCAATCACCGCAATTCGCTCTCTCATAGGTTTTCCTCCTTCACAGGTTCTCTACCCAGAAGTCTATCGGAGATGACCCTAGCATAAGAGTTTTAGATTGGTCAATTAAAAGAATTAACCGCAAAAAATTTTAGTCATTTGAAAACTGGCTTGTGCAGCGCCTCCTCACACCAGCTCGGGGTCGGAGATGATTTCTACCAGGGAGGGGGCGTTGTGGGTGAGGGCCTTTTGGACGGCGTCTTCCAGTTGGGACTTGTCGTCGACGCGCAGGCCCAGGGCGCCGCAGCTTTGGGCGAAGTCGGCGAAGCCGGGGTTGTGCAGAGAGGTCTGCCAGACGTCCCAGTTGCCCGAGCGCTGCTCCTTGGAGATCTTGCCCAGCTCCGAGTTGTTGAGCAGCACGTGGGTGATGTTCATGCCGTACTTTACGGCGGTGGTCAGCTCGGCCAGGTACTGGCCCAGACCTCCGTCGCCCGAGATGGAGACGACTTTGCGTCCGGCCAATCGGGGATCGTCTTCCTGGGTGGCGGCCCAAGCGCCCAGGGCGGCCGGCAGGGCGAAGCCGATCGAGCCCAGGTAGCCCGACATGAGGACGGCCTGTTGGGCGCACTCGAAGTAGCGTCCGAAGGAGTAGGTGTTGTTGCCCACATCGACGGCGATGATGGCGTCCTGGGGAAGCAGATCGGTGAGGGCGGCGAAGATGGAGGCCGAGTTGAGTCCCCGGCCCCGGTCGTCCCGCAGGCGGCTCTTCTTTTCGGCGCGCCAGATCTCCCAGCGCTCGGCGATCTCGCCGCGCTGACCGGTGGCGGCGCAGCCTTGAGCGATCTGTTCGCGCAGCAGTTTGCAGGTGACGCCGATCTCGCCCCAGACGGGCACGTCCACGGCGTGAAACTTGCCCAACGCCATGGGATCGTAGTCGACCTGAATGATGGGCTTCTTGGGCGTGATCCCGGTGTGGTTTGAGAAGCTGGCCCCGAAGACCAGCAGCAGGTCGGACTCGTTCATGAACCAGCTTGCGATGGGCGTCCCGCTGCGTCCCAGCACGCCGCATCCCAGCGGGTGGCTGTCGGCGATCAGTCCCTTGCCTTTGAAGGTGGTGATGACGGGACAGTTGAGTTGCTCGGCCAGTTGCACGATGCCGTCCATGCGGAAACGGGCCCCGTGTCCCACGATGATGACGGGACGCTGGGCCTGGCGCAGGCGCTTGGCGGCCTCTTGCAGCGCGTCCTGGGGAGGGGCGATGGCGCGCGAGGGGACGCGTCCCTGGGGGCCGCCTGGCTGGGCCTCTTCTGAGACTTCGAGGTTCTGCACCTCGTCGGGGAAGATCAGATGGGAGACGCCGCGGTTGAGGATGGCGCTCTTGAAGGCCAGATTGACCAGTTCGGCGTGCTTGCTGGAATGCAGCACCGGCTGGGCCCATTGGGCGACCTTTCCGTAAGCGGCCTGCAGGTCGACTTCCTGGAAGGCTCCCGGGCCCAGCACCTGAGTATCCACCTGTCCGGTGAGGGCGATGGCGGGGGCGCGGTCGACGTTGGCGTCCCACAGTCCGGTGAGCAGGTTGGTGGCGCCGGGGCCGGCGATGGAGAGGCAGGCGGCCGGGCGGCCGGTGAGCTTGCCGTAGGCCGAGCAGGCGAAGGCGGCGGCGCCCTCGTGACGGATTCCGTAGTAGGTCAGCGCGCCCTTTTCTTCCTGGATGCGGATGGCGTCGGCCAGTCCCAGGTTGGAGTGGCCTACCATGCCGAAGACGGCCTTGAGTCCCCAGTTGACCATGGTTTCGGCCATCAGGTCCGAGACGGTGCGCTGGTGGGGCTGGTCCTGGGGGAATCCTACATAGATGCCGTCCTCGCGCTCGTCGACCTGGAAGGTGGCGACGCCGTCGTCGTAGCCTCCGGGAGGTTTGCCGGTGGTGGGGTGGAAGTCCCATCCGTGCCAGGGGCAGCGCAGCAATCCGTTTTCGATGCTGCCTTCGCCCAGCGGCCCGCCCTGGTGGGGACATTTGTTGTCGAGGGCGGCGTATTGGCCTTCAAAGCGGGTCATGCAGACGGTGAGATGCCGGCAGGTCACCGGCTTCACGCGTCCCTCGGGCAGTTCGTCCTTCTCCAACACCTTATGCCACGTCATCTTGGCGGTCATCTTTCTCTCCTTGAGAACGATCCCATCAGTCTCTCACCCCTGCGTAGCGGATGCCGGTGAGGTCGGACATCTCGCGCTTGAAGGTGACCAGGTCGTGAGGGCAGAAGTCGGCCAGGCGGCGGTGTCCGCAAGCCCGGGCCAGGACTTTCATGAGCTCGGTGGAGGCCTCCAAGAAACGGGCCAGGCGGCGGGCCGATTCCTGGACGATGAGGCGGGCTCTGAGGTTTTCCTTCTGGGTGGCGATGCCCACGGGGCAGTTGTTGGTGTGGCAGGCGCGCATGCCCAGGCATCCGATGGCCTGGATGGCGGCGTTGGCCACGGCCACTCCGTCGGCCCCCAGAGCCATGGCCTTGGCGAAGTCGGCCGGAGTGCGCAGTCCGCCGGTGGCGATAAGGGTGACGTGGGAGCATCCGCGCCGGTCGAGGTGCCGGCGGGCCCGCGCCAGGGCCGGAATGGTGGGCACCGAGATGTTGTCGCGGAAGATGAGCGGAGCGGCACCGGTGCCGCCTCCCCGCCCGTCCAAGATGACGTAGTCGACGCCGATCTCCAGGGCGGCGTCGAGGTCGTCCTCGATATGCTGAGCCGACAGCTTGAAGCCCACCGGAATGCCGCCCGTCCGCTCACGCACCTGGGCGGCGAAATCCTTGTAGTAGTGCAGGTCGTCCCAGTCCGGGAAGCGGGCCGGCGACACGGCGGGCTGGCCCTCCTGCAGAGAACGCACCTGGGCGATTTTGCCTTTTACCTTCTCCCCGGGAAGGTGGCCGCCGGTGCCGGTCTTGGCGCCCTGGCCGCCCTTGAAATGAAAGGACTGAACCCGTTCCACCTTGTCCCAGGAGAAGCCGAAGCGCGCCGAAGCCAGTTCGTAGAAGTAGCGGCTGTTGGCCTCTTGCTCATCGGACAGCATTCCGCCTTCGCCCGAGCAGATGCCGGTGCCGGCCATCTCGGCTCCCATGGCCAGAGACACCTTGGCCTCCTCGGAAAGAGCCCCGAAGCTCATGTCGGAGACGAAGAGCGGGATATCCAGCTCAAGGGGCTTGTCAGCCCCAGGACCGATGACCAGGCCGCTCGCGACTTCCTCGTCGTCGAGCAGCGGCAGGCGCGCCAACTGGGCCGTGACGAACTGGATGTCGTCCCATCCGGGAAGCTGGCTGCGGGGAACGCCCATGGCATGGGCCGGCCCGTGATGGCCGGTCTTGGAGAGTCCGTGCTTGGCCAAGTCCTGGATGAACTTGTTGTGAGGCTCGTCCTCGGTGCCGTGAATGTCGGCGTAGGCGCCCAGGTATTCATCCCGGTTGTAGGCCTGGGGATTGTCTTTTTCCCAGGCCGCGATCTCCTCGGCGTCCACCCAAACCTGGCCGTCCTCGATCCAGGAGGAGAACTTGTGCAGCACCTCTTCGTTGTTGTAGGCGCTGACGCCGGTCGTGTAGCGGTAGTCCCACTGGTGGACGCCGCAAATCAGATCCTCGCCCTGGATGTGCCCGTCGGCCAGCAGGGCTCCCCGGTGCAGGCAGCGCCCGTAGAGCACCGACACCTCTTCGTCGTAGCGGATCACCACCAGGTCGACATTGGACACCAGCGCATAGGCCGGCTTGCGGTCCCCCAAGTCGTCCCATCTTGCGATTGACAGTCGATTCATTGCTTCCTTTTCGTGTTACCGAGGGTGCGATTATCAGATTCAATATTAGGGCGCAGTGCGGCGTCTGTCCAAAAAATTGCGCTGTGAAGGGAAGGCCATCAGACCGACCCTCCATCCGGAGGAGTCTCGCAAAGGAAAGCGATTTATGGCTTGCTGCCGATCACCGGCAGTTGGGAGCGATGAATAATGGTCACGCCCAGGGTCATTCGTTTCTCCTCCTTGGCGGCACTCCGGATTCCCATTTGCCGACTAAGGACAAGTGGTTACAGCCAAATCTTCAGGAGGTGCTCAACTGCGGTCGGGAAAGGTGGGGACGCGTACTTTCCTGACTTGGCCAGTCCGCAAAAGACCCCCATACCACGCCACCAGGCCTTCTTGACATCACAGCGGCGGGCAATCACAATGCCAACACGTTTGGCCATATTGCATGACGGCCGAATGAGAGGTTTCGGAGCGATGGGTCACAAGTCCGAAAGAAAAACGGATGCTGAAGAGGATAAGCTCGTCTCCCTCATGATTCGCTACCAGCAAGGCGAACTGCGAGCCTTCGAGGACCTGTACCGCGAATTGTCTCCGAGATTGTTCCGTTTCCTCATATACAAGGGTTTGCGGGAACCATTGGCCGAGGATCTGCTTCAGGAGTCGTTCCTGCAGATTCACCGCAGCCGCCACACCTATCAGCCTCCCCGTCCGGTAGCTCCTTGGGCTTTCGCCATCTCGCGACATCTTTTTCTCATGCATCTCAGAGCGCAGCGCCGAAAGCCCGTGACCAACCTGGATCAGGGCGATTGGGCCAGGCTTGAAGAAGAAGTGGGAAACCGGGACCTTGAGAGTTCTTTGACGTTGGAGAAAGCATTGCGGTCGGTTTCGCCTCAACGCAAGGAGTGCCTGCTGCTACACTATTACTTGGGATTTACCTTTACCGAGATCGGGGCTTTGCTCGACATCTCGGCTGGAGCTGCCAAGCTCCGATCCTACCGCGCTCTTCAGGATCTAAGGCGCATCGTGCGGGGGAGCGCTTACAGCTCATGAGCGACAACGCCCAGTTTCACGAGGAAACCTTTCGCAGAGTCTACCGGCATGTGAAGGATGATCTCGAAGAGGTCCGACCGCTGCCCGCGACCGGCGTCCGCCTGCTGCCTTCGGTGGCGTGGATGGTACTGGCCTCGACCATGATCGCGGTGCTGAGCGGTATCCGCCCCGACATGCCGAAGCTGGGTGAACTGGGTACCTGGGGCCTTTCCCTTTTCGGACTGGCGGTTGCCGGAACCGTAGCCTACTGGTCCCTGAGAGAGGCTGTTCCAGCAGCAGGGTTGCAATCACATCTGGCGCTGGCCTTGGCTGTGGCCGCTCCCCTGACCCAGATTTGCCTGGCTTCGGTCAGCCACGCCGCCAGCCCTACCTTCGCCCCCGCAGGAAACGAGGTCGGGGCGGCCATGCATTGCTTTACCCGGCTTTGCCTCCTGAGCGTCCCCATGTTGCTGTTGCTCTTCAAGATGCAGCGTGACGGTTTCCCCACCCGCCCTTACATTGCGGGACTGCTGGCGGGCGCGGCAGCGGCTCTGACCGCCGAGATGGTTTGGCGCCTGCACTGCCCCATATCGTCTCCGTTCCACACCCTGGCGGGGCACACCAGCGCCATCCTCGCGGCCCTGCTGGCAGCTCCTCTTCTGATGGCTTGGTCAAGCCGTAGAGCCCTTCGAAAATAAATTCCAATTCCTCTGTAACCATCCTCCCGCGGCGGCAAATAACTGTCCTGAGAGCCCCGTCCGGCGCGGGTCGAGGCCTGTCGACGAGGGCGCCCGCGCCGGGACGGCCGAAAGTTGCAAAAGGAAAGAAAGTGGCCAAGAAAAAGAAGACGGCAGGTCAGACCGAGATACGGCGGCTGAGCACCGAGCAACGAGAAAAATGGTTGTTTTGGGGGCCCTACCTAAGCGAACGGCAATGGGGCACGGTACGCGAAGACTACAGTCCAAACGGCACGGCCTGGGATTACTTTCCCCACGACCACGCCCGAAGCCGAGCCTACCGATGGGGTGAGGACGGCCTAGCCGGATTTAGCGACGCCGAGCAGCGCATCTGCCTTTCGCCGGCCCTCTGGAACGGCCGCGACCCCATCCTCAAAGAGCGACTCTTCGGCCTTACAAACAGCGAGGGGAACCACGGCGAAGACGTCAAGGAACTCTACTACTACCTTGATGCCAGTCCCTCCCACGCCTACCAGAAGATGCTCTATAAGTACCCTCAGGCGGCTTTCCCATACGCCCAACTGGTCGAAGTCAATCGCCAACGCGGCAAGGACGAACCCGAGTTCGAGATTCTCGATACGGGCGTCTTTGACGACGACCGCTACTTCGACGTCGTCGTCGAATACGCCAAAGCCTCCGAAGACGACATCCTGATGAAGGTTACGGTGCTCAACCGGGGACCTGAGGCGGCCGAACTGTGGGTCCTGCCTCAGGTGTGGTTTCGCAACACTTGGTCATGGGATGGCGGGCAGAAGCCCCGCCTACGGCTGGAGAGCACGGAAAGGCTCCGCCTCGATCATCCACAACTGGGCCAGTGGATCTGGGCGGCCGCCGACGCGGAGAGGCTCTTGCTGTGTGAGAACGAGACGAATACCCGCCGCCTTTACGGGTCCATCGCTTCGCCTGCCCATCCTAAGGATGCCTTCCACAGTTTTGTGGTGGATGGACGTCTGGATGTCTTGGCTGAGGCTGAGGGAAGCAAGGCTGCCGCCCTCTTTCACTTCTCCCTCGACTCAGGCGGGTCGTGCCAGGTCAAGGTGCGCTTGAGGCGCGCCGAAAAGGCCCAAGGGGATACCTGGAAAAACTTTGACGCTATTCTGAAGCGTCGCAAGAAGGAAGCCGACGACTTTTACTCCCAACTCCAAATAGGCCTCGATGACGAGGACGAGCGGTCGGTTCAGCGCCGGGCCTTTGCCGGAATGCTGTGGAGCAAGCAGTTCTTCCATTACGACGTCGATCTCTGGCTGCAAGGCGACCCTGAGCAGCCCCCCCCACCCCAGCAGCGCAAATGGGGACGCAACTACGAATGGAGGCATCTCAACAATCAAGAAATCCTTTCCATGCCCGATACCTGGGAGTATCCCTGGTACGCGGCCTGGGACCTAGCCTTCCACTGCATCCCTCTGGCACTGGTCGACGCCGAGTTCGCCAAGGACCAGTTGGTCCTGCTGACCCGGGAGTGGTATCTGCATCCCAACGGCCAGATGCCCGCTTATGAATGGGCCTTCTCCGACGTCAATCCGCCCGTGCACGCCTGGGCTGCCTGGAGGGTCTTCCAGATCGACCGCAAGAGACGGGGAAACGAGGGGGATCTGGCCTTCCTGGAAAGGGTCTTCCACAAGCTGCTGCTCAACTTCACCTGGTGGGTCAACCGCAAAGACGCCGACGGCAACAATATCTTTCAAGGCGGTTTCCTGGGGCTGGACAACATCGGGGTCTTCGACCGCAGCGCCGAACTGCCCACGGGCGGTCATCTTTCCCAGTCCGACGGCACCAGTTGGATGGCAATGTACTGCCTCAACCTGATGCGGATCGCCCTGGAACTGGCGCTGCACAACCCGGTCTACGAAGACATCGCCACCAAATTCTTCGAGCACTTCCTCTACATCGCCAAGGCTATGACCAACTTCGCGGGAAGCCAGGGCGGTCTGTGGGACGAGCAGGACGAGTTCTACTACGACATTCTCAATCTGCCCGACAACTCGCGCGTCACCCTGCGCGTGCGCTCGCTGGTGGGGTTGATCCCGCTCTTGGCGGTGGAGACGCTGGAACCCGACATGCTCGACAAACTGCCCGATTTCAGGAGGCGCCTGGAGTGGTTTTTGGAGAACCGTCCCGATATGGCCCAGTTGGTTTCCCGATGGGATGAGCCGGGACTTGGCCGGAGACGTTTGCTTTCCCTCTTGAGAGGGCATCGGATGAAAGCCCTGCTCAAACGCATGCTGGATCCCCAAGAATTC
Source organism: Acidobacteriota bacterium (assembly GCA_035471785.1). Classification (NCBI taxonomy): domain Bacteria; kingdom Pseudomonadati; phylum Acidobacteriota; species Acidobacteriota bacterium. The sequence goes on along the minus strand of DATIPQ010000005.1, from coordinate 155,158 downwards.
CTCTCGCCCTATGGCATTCGCTCGCTCTCGCGCGCCCACGCCGAGCGCCCCTACGTCTTCGATTGCTGCGGGCATCCGCTGTCAGTCGGTTACCAACCCGCCGAATCCACCACGGGGCTCTTCGGGGGCAATTCCAACTGGCGGGGGCCAATCTGGTTTCCCATCAACTACCTGATCATCGAGTCGCTGCAGAAATTCCACCATTATTACGGCGATCGCTTCCAGGTGGAGTGTCCGACGGGTTCGGGAAACCTCGTTTCCCTCGAACAGGTGTCCATCGAACTCTCGAAACGGCTGGGCCGGCTCTTTCTCCGCGACGAGGAGGGACGCCGTCCCGTCTTGGCCTATCACGAGAAACTGCATCGGGACCCCCATTTCCGTGACCTCCCCCTCTTTCACGAATACTTTCATGGAGACAACGGACGGGGCGTGGGCGCCTCCCATCAAACCGGCTGGACGGGTCTGGTGGCCAAGCTGCTGCAACCTCGAAAGCGGGAATCGGAAAAAAGGTAGAACGCCCGAATAAGAATCAGGTCATCGGGAAACCCTGGATCCAGAAACCTCAGATTGAAAGACAGCGGAAGGAAGCTGATCGAAGTCATGGCAAAACATCAAGATGACAGTCTGCCCGAAGTCGTGATGCCCCACTGTCCCATCATCAAGCACCTCAAGGGACAGAAGGCGCTCGTCACGGGGGCCAATTCAGGCATTGGACGCGGCATAGCCATTTCCCTCGGCCACGCCGGTGCCGACGTAGCGGTCAACTATCACGAGGGCGAGGAGGCCGCGCAGGAGGTGGTCGAGGAAATCCGACGCTGCGGCAGCGAAGCCTATAGCCACCATGCCGACGTCTCGCGGGAAGACCAGGTAGAGGAGATGTTCGCCGAGATGATGGAGCGCTTCGGCACCATCGACATCCTGGTTAACAATGCGGGACTGCAGCGGGACGCAGCCTTCCACGAGATGACGCTGGAGCAATGGAACCGGGTCATCGGAGTCAACCTGACCGGGCAGTTTCTGTGCGCCCGCGAAGCCGTGCGGGAGTTCAAGAGGCGCGGAGTGCGTCCTGAAATCTCCTGCGCGGCCGGCAAGATCATCTGCATTAGTTCAGTGCACGAGATCATCCCCTGGGCGGGACACGTCAATTACGCGGCCTCCAAAGGCGGCGTAATGCTGATGATGAAGAGCATCGCCCAGGAGGTGGCCGGACATCGCATCCGCGTCAATTCCATTTCGCCCGGCGCCATTCGGACGGCCATCAACCGCAGCGCCTGGGAAACCCCCGAGGCTGAAGCGGCCCTGCTGACGCTGATTCCATACCGACGCACGGGCGAAGTCGACGACATCGGCCGGGCGGCAGTGTGGCTGGCCTCCGACCAATCGGACTATGTAACCGGTTCCAGTTTAATTATCGACGGAGGCATGACCCTCTATCCCGGATTCGCCACCGGCGGCTAAGGACGACCCGCTTCATGCTGAAACAGTGGAAATCTCACTGGCCGCTCTACCTGATGGAAGCGGCCGGGCTGGGGCTGTTCATGCTTTCCGCCTCGGTTTTTGCGGCTTGGTTGGAGTTTCCCGAGTCGGTCCTGCGCCAGTCGCTGGAGAACGGCGAAGTGCGCCGGGCGCTGATGGGAGCGGCCATGGGCCTGACCGCGATAGCCATTATCTATTCGCCTTTGGGCAAGCGGTCAGGCGCCCACATCAATCCCGCCGTGACCATCGCCTTTTGGAGGCTGGGAAAGGTCGGGACCGCCGATGCCGTAGCCTACGTACTCTTCCAGTCGCTGGGAGGAGTGGCGGGTGTACTTTTGGCTCAGGTTCTTCTGGGAGGGTGGATCGCGGATCCGCATGTCAATTTCGTGGCCACGGTACCCGCCGGCGCGAGGGCCATGGAGGCCTTCCTTGCCGAGGTCCTCATGTCGGCCACGCTTTTCTTTTTCATTCTGATGGTCAGCAACCGCCCTCGGCTCAATCGCTACACCGGCCTGGTTGCCGGCCTGCTCGTAGGCAGCTTCATCTTTCTGGAAGCCCCTCTATCGGGAATGAGCATCAACCCCGCCCGCAGCCTGGCCTCAGCCCTTCCTTCCGGAATCTGGACGCACTTCTGGATCTACCTGCTGGCTCCTCCGCTGGGAATGCTGGGCGCCGCCGTCTTCTACCAGTGGACCATGGCCGACAGCCATCCGGTTCTGTGCGCCAGGCTCCACCACATCAACCGTTTCCGCTGCATTTTCAAGTGCGATTTTCCCAAAACCGGCAAATCCGCTTCCACGCCATCATCCATGTGAAGGAGACCCATTGGCCATGTCCAGCAAGCACTACGACATCATCATCATCGGTACGGGGGCCGGAGGCGGAACCTTGTTGCACAAGCTGGCGCCCAGCGGCAAGAGTATCCTGGTGCTGGAGCGGGGCCAGTTCCTGCCCCGCGAAAAGGCCAACTGGGACACCCGCGAGGTCTTCCACAAAGAGCGCTATCACACCGGCGAAATCTGGTTCGACGCCGAAGGACGCGGACTGCGTCCCGGGACCGGCTACTGGGTAGGCGGCAACACAAAAGTTTATGGCGCGGCTCTGCTGCGCCTGCGCCGGGAAGACTTCGGGGAGGTCACTCACCGGGACGGCCTGTCTCCGGCTTGGCCGCTCAGCTATCTGGACTTCGAGCCTTATTACTGCCAGGCCGAGAAGCTCTACCACGTCCACGGACGGCGCGGCGATGATCCAACCGAGCCCGACATGAGTTCCGACTTCCCCTTGCCGCCGGTCAGCCACGAACCGCGCATCCAAGAGCTGCACGACAAGCTGCGCTCCAATGGATTCAGCCCCTTTCACGTGCCGCTGGGGATCCGCCTGAACGAAGAGAATCCGCGCAAGAGCGCCTGCATCCGCTGCGACACTTGCGACGGATTCCCTTGCCTGGTGGACGCAAAAGCCGACTCCGACCTGACCTGCGTCCGCCCCGCGCTTTCTCATTCCAACGTCACTTTGCTCACCGGCGCCAAGGTAAAACGCCTCTTGACCGACCCCAAGGGACGGTCGGTCAGCCAGGTGGAAGCAACGATTGAAGGCAGACTTGAGCGCTTCAAGGCCGGACTGGTGGTGGTTTCCTGCGGAGCCATCAATTCGGCGGCGCTGCTGTTGGCCTCGGCCAACGACCGCCATCCGGCGGGACTGGCGAACGGGTCGGACTGGGTGGGACGCGGATTCATGAAGCACAACAACGCCGCCATGGTGGGATTAAGCCGGCGGCGCAACGACACGGTGTTTCAGAAGACCCTGGCCATCAACGATTTCTACTGGGGCGAGAAGAACTATGCCTTTCCCATGGGGCATGTCCAATTGCTGGGCAAGGTAAACAAAGACATGATGGCGCTGGACGCGCCCTCGCTGGCCCCGGGAATCGCCCTGGACGAGATCGCCCACCACAGCGTCGACTGGTGGCTGACTGGCGAGGACCTCCCGGACCCCGACAATCGCGTAAGGCTGAACCACGGCAAGATCGTCCTCCACTACCGGAGCAATAACGACGAGTCCTTTGACCGTCTGCTGAACCGTTGGACCGAAACCGTCAAGGCGGTCGACTGCGGCGACCGCATCCTGCCCTGCTCGCTGTATATGCGCAAGAAGATCCCCCTTCAGGCGGTGGCTCATCAGTGCGGAACGATCCGCTTCGGCAACGACCCCAAGACTTCGGTCCTCAACACCGACTGCAGGACACACGAAGTGGACAATCTCTACGTGGTCGACGGCAGTTTTTTCCCCTCCTCGGGGGCCGTCAATCCATCCCTGACCATTATGGCCAACGCACTGCGGGTAGGCGAACACCTGTTGGAGCGGCTGGGTTGACTGGAGGATCGGCATGCATCTGCTCGCGCGCTTCAGCTTCTTCATTTTGACGGTCCTGCTGGCGGGACCGGCGATCGGCGGTCCTGCTCAAGGATCCGGACGGCCATGGGCTTCGACTGGTGGTAAGCGACAGCAATTGAATGGTCCGGCCGCGGTGCGGAATGGACTGTAGAGGGAGATATGATGAACCGATGGAACAACGAATGGCTGGAAGCTGATGGTCTGGGCGGCTTTGCCTCCGGCACCGTGGGAACCGAGCGCAGACGCCGCTACCACGCCTTGCTGCAGGTGGCGCGCCGTCCGCCCACTGAACGAATGGTTCTGGTCAACGGCTTCGAGGCTTGGCTGGAAACGCCCGACGGAAGGAGCGAATTGACCAGCCAGCGCTATGCGCCCGACGTTGTGGCCCCCGACGTGCGTGGACGAATCGCCGACTTTCACTTTCGTCCCTGGCCCTGCTGGATCTACCGCCTCGACGGCGACGGTCGCCTTCAGTTCGAGCTCTTTGCACCTCACGGAAAGGCTGCCTTGGCGCTGATTTGGCGCATGCTTTACCCTTACGAGGCGCGGCTCTGCCTGAGACCGTTCCTGAGCGGACGCGACTACCATTCCACTCATCATGAAAACCCCCACTTCCGAATGCAGCCGGAGGAAAGCGAGGGGCGCCTCACCTGGAAGCCTTACCCTGGGGTCCCCTCCATTGCTCTCCTTCACAATGGTCGCTATCATCACGACCCGGTTTGGTACCGTCGGTTCCGCTACGCCGAGGAAACGGAGCGCGGGTTGGACGACATTGAAGACCTGGCAGCGCCTGGAGTTTTGAGTTGGCCGTTAAAACAGGGGAAACAAGCACAGCTCCTGCTCACGGCGGACGTCCCGGGTGGATTGGCCGATTCCACCGAGCCCTGCGAGAGGCTGGTGGCCGACTTGCAGAGGAGCGAGCGGCGCAGGCGAGCCGTCTTCCCAAGCAAACTCCATCAATCGGCTGACAACTACATCGTGCGTCGTGGCGAGGGACGCACCGTCATAGCCGGCTATCCCTGGTTCACCGATTGGGGGCGTGACAGCTTTATCGCCCTGCGCGGACTCGCACTCAGCACAGGCCGTTACGAGGTTGCCAAAGACATTCTTTTAGAGTGGTCGGGGCAGGTCAAAGACGGACTGCTGCCCAACTTCTTCCCAGATGCCGATCAGGAGCCGGAATACAACTCAGTCGATGCGCCTCTCTGGTATGCCGTGGCGGTCCACGAGTGCCTGCGCCATTGCCGCCTGACGTCTGAAGAGGAAACACGGTTGCAGGAGGCCGTCAGTTCCATCATCGAGGGCATGGCCCGGGGCACCCGCCATGGCATTGGGCGCGATGACGACGGCCTCTTGGCCTGTGGAGAGCCGGGCGTTCAACTGACCTGGATGGACGCTAAGGTGGGCGATTGGGTGGTGACCCCGCGGATAGGCAAACCCGTGGAAGTACAGGCGCTCTGGATCAACGCCCTGCAGATCGCGGCCCCTTGGAACCCCCGCTGCGAAGCGCGTGCCAGACAGGCGATTGAGAGCTTCAGGGAACGCTTCTGGTCGTCGCGGGACGGCTACCTCTACGACGTGGTGGACGTCAATCACCGCTCCGGAGACAACGACAACACCTTGCGACCCAATCAGATCCTGGCTGTGGGCGGCTTGCCTTTCCCGCTCTTTCAGGGCCCGCGGGCCGCCGAAGTCGTGGAAGCGGTGGAACGCAGCCTGCTAACGCCAATGGGACTGCGTTCCCTCGACCCAGGCCACCAGGATTACCGGGCCCACTACGGCGGCAGTGTCTGGTCTCGCGACAGCGCCTACCATCAAGGCACCGTCTGGCCTTGGCTGATGGGCCCCTTTGTCGAAGCCTGGCTGCGCGTCCATGGCGATTCCAGCAAATCGCGGCTGGAAGCCAGGGAGCGATTCCTTCAGCCTCTGCTTGATCACCTGGATCAGGCTGGCCTGGGACACGTTTCGGAAATAGCCGACGGCGATGCACCTTTCGCCCCCAGAGGGTGCCCGTTCCAGGCTTGGTCGCTGGGCGAGATCCTGCGGCTCAAAGAGCGCGTACTGGCCGAAAGGGACGCTTGATCCGCAACTCGCGCCGTCACAAAACATGGTACGGCGCTCGCACCTAGGGCGGGGCGGGTAGACTACGCCCCATGGCGCCCAGCCCGCATTTCTGGCGGGTTGTCGTCGCGAGAAGCCGCAGGCGTCGTGCTTCTATGTGGGCGTCGCGAACGGGGCCCGCGCAGGCCTGCCCTACTGGTACTTCGAGCAGTCGCAGTCAGCGCGGAAGATTCGGCTTCGCAGTAGATAACCCGCTAGAAATGCGGCTAAACGGGTTAATGGCCTTGAGATCTATTCTGAGGTAAACTTTCGCGAAATGCTGGAAACGGCGATTACGATTCTGTTGGCAGTCCTCGGACTCTACTCGTTGGCCGGAGTGGTGTTTGCGCTGCTCTTCGCTTTTCGCTGGGTGGGACGCATCGATCCGGCGGCTCGAGAAGGCAGTTGGGGATTCCGTCTCTTGATCATTCCGGGGTCGGCAGCCCTGTGGCCTCTGCTGCTCAGCCGCCTGCGCCGGGGGAGCGACCGTCCCCCCGAGCCGGAGGACGCCCATCGGCGGGCCGCCGGAGGAGGCGCGCCATGATACGGGAACAGCGCCGCCGCCATCGGGTCATTTTCCTTCTGCTGGGTCCGCTGCTCTTGATCATGCTGGCGCTGGCTTTGCTGACGCGTCCTCAGGTGCCGCCTTCGGGCGTCCCCTCGGAGCTGGAGGAGGCGGTACCGAAGTCCCCTGCGGCACCCATGGGCGGGGAGGAGCAATAGGCATGGCCGTGGCCTACCAAGCCGTCCAGTGGACGGGCCAGAAAAAGCGCTACGACCTGTGGATGGCGCTGGGAATCGCCCTCTACCTGGCAGCCTTCCTGGGTACCAGCTTGGCCTACTTTCCCAACATCACGCCCGAGACCGCGCTCATCCGGGCGCTGGGGACGGCCGCCTTCCTGATGCTTCACGTCATCCTCTCCATCGGCCCGCTGAGCCGGCTCGACCCGCGTTTCTTGCCGCTGCTCTACAACCGCCGCCATTTGGGCGTGATGACGTTCGTCTTGGCGCTGGGGCACGCATCGTTGTCGATGATCCAGTTCCACGCCTTCGGCGAAATGAACCCGCTGGTTTCGCTCTTCGCTTCCAACACCGCCTACGGATCGCTGCACGACTTTCCCTTTCAGACCCTGGGTTTCGCGGCCCTGGTCGTCCTCTTCCTGATGGCGGCCACCAGCCACGACTTCTGGCTCAACGCCCTGACGCCGCCTGTCTGGAAGGCTCTGCACATGCTGGTCTACCTGGCTTACGGTCTGCTGGTGCTGCACGTGGCGCTGGGCGTGCTGCAGGACGAAACCAGTCCCTGGCTGGGGCTGCTGCTGACGGCGGGCGTGGTCTGGATCGTGGGGCTGCACCTGATGGCGGCCCAGCGTCAGCGTCCGCTGGACCGTGAGATGTCCGCCAACCCCCAGGGCTGGGTGGACGCCGGATCTCCCGACGACATCCAAGAGAAGCGGGCCAAGATCATCACCGTGCAGGGCGAACGGGTGGCCATTTTCCGCTACGACGGCAAGATCTCGGCCGTCTCCAACGTGTGCCGCCACCAGGCCGGACCGCTGGGCGAGGGCAAGATCGTGGACGGCTGCATCACCTGTCCCTGGCACGGCTACCAGTATCGTCCCGCGAGCGGAGACTCGCCGCCTCCCTTCAAGGAAAAGATCCCCACCTTCGACCTTCGCCTGGTCAATGGACGCATCCTCGTCCACCACACCCCCAACCCGCCGGGAACCCCGGTCGAGCCCATCCGCCTGGAGCAAGCCGCTGAGGAGGCCGGCAATGGCTGACAAGGAGTTCTACATCGGATTCCAGGAAAAGGCTCCGCCCGGAATCGCCTCTTTCCTGCGCACTCGGGTGGCGCTTCTGCTGCTGATCGCGGTGCTGCTGGGTGCGGGACTGGCCATGATGCAGTCCCCTTTCGCCGCCTCCTTTTTTGATTTCGGCAACCTGCAGACCTGGAAGGGCCGCTTGGCCGAGGCTCCCGTCCCCTCGATAGTGGTGGCCGGCGAGGACGGCAAAGAAACCAACGTGCCCCTGGTCCATCCCGGCAAGTTCGGAGCCGAAGAAACCGTCAGCGGACGCGACGGCCAGGCCGTGGAGTTGCGGGCCACCCTCATTCAGCGGGGGTTGACCTGGATGCTGGAGGCGGTGCCGGGATCGGTCCGCCCCGCCGCTTTGGATGCCGCCTTGCCCCTTCCCCATCCCCAGCCCTTGGGGGAGTGGGCGCTGGTGGGCGAGATCGTCGACAGCAAGTGTTACCTGGGGGTGATGAATCCCGGCCGGGGCAAAGTCCACAAGTCCTGCGCCATCAACTGCATCCGGGGAGGCATCCCGCCTTTGCTGCGCATCGGAAGCGGCGACCGCCAACTGCTTTTGCTGTTGCTCGATTCTCAGGGCCAGCCGGTCAACCAGGCCATCCTCGACCGCATCGGCGTCCCCGTGCGGGTCAACGGCGAAGTCGAGCGCCATGGAAACTGGCTGGTCATCAAGGCCTCTCCCTCAAACATCCGCCGCCTGCGCCGCTGAAGGCTTGGCAATTTTCAACGAACAACGACCAACTCCCAACTACTCCCAACTCCCAAGTAACGGGCTTGCGAGTCGGGAATTGGCCCTTGGGAGCTCGACCGAAGGTCGGATTGGGCGTTGGGAGTTCGACCAAAGGTCGCCTGGACCTTTATGATGTGGCACTCATGGAGGGAAGATGAGCGGGCCTACGGAAACCCAAAAGGTGGTCTTGGCCGCCGCTGTGACGGCAGGAGCCATGATCGCCCATCAATTGGCCGGCAAGGCGGCCCGGGACGCCCTTTTTCTCAGCCATTATGACGTCACTTCCCTTCCCCTCATGCTGGTGGGCTCGGCGCTCTTCTCCATCGCCGTGGTGCTGGCCGCCACCACCTTCATGACCCGCCTCACGCCGGGCCGCCTTATTCCCGCGGCCTTTGCCGCCAGCGCCGTGCTGCAGATCGGACTGTGGGGCGTTCTTCAGGTCTCTCCGCGGCTGGCCGCCGTGCTCTTCTACCTGCACATCGCCGCCTTCGGATCGGTGCTGGTGTCGGGATTCTGGTCGATGTTCAACGAGCGCCTCGATCCGCGCGCGGCCCGCAAGCACATCGCGCGGGTGGCGGGCGGCGCCACTCTGGGCGGACTCATCGGCGGACTGATGGCGGAACGGGCCGCCGTCTATCTCAGCGTGGCTTCCATGCTGCCCATCCTGGCCGGGCTGCACTTTTTCTGCGCGGCCTCGGTGCAACGGCTGCAACTTCCCGAGGGGCAAGCCGACGGCGCCGCCCAGAGTCCGGCCACCGGCCTCAGGTTGCTGCGGCGCGCTCCCTACCTGCGCAACCTGGCCTTGCTCATCCTGGTGGGAACGGTCACGGCGGCCCTGCTCGACTACGTCTTCAAGTCCTGGGCCGAGCAGAGCTTCCAGCGCGGCGAGCCCCTGCTGCGCTTCTTCGCCCTTTTCTACACCGGCGTCGCACTGCTGACCTTCCTGGTCCAGACCCTGCTCAGCAAGCGCTCGCTGCACGGCCTGGGCATCTCCCGAACCGCGGCCATGCTGCCGGGAATGACTCTGCTGGGCGCGGGAACAGTGCTGGCGGTCCCGGGATTGATGGCCTCGGCCCTGGCACGGGCCGGCGAATCGGTTGTCCGCAGTTCTCTCTTCCGCTCCAGCTACGAGCTCTTCTTCACGCCCATCGCCGAGCGTGACAAGCGGGCCACCAAAGGCTTGATCGACGTCGGATTCGAGCGCCTGGGGGACGCCGTGGGCGGCGGACTGGTCTTCTTGCTCCTCTACCTGGGCAGCCGCGCCGAGCCGGTCATGATGATCATGGCGGTCGCCTTCTCCCTGGCGGCGCTGTTCATTTCTCATCGGCTGGGGCAAGGCTACGTCAGCGCCCTGGAGCGCAGCATGGCCAACCGCGCCATGGAACTCGACCTCTCCGTGGCCCAGGACCGCACCACCCGCACCATCATGATGCAGACCATGACGTCCTTCGATCTGAAGGAGCATCTCGACGATACCCAGACGCTTGCCTCTGAGGAGGACGGCCGGGAAGTCCAAGAGCAGCCAGGCGAGGAGGAGAGTCCGGTCGAGAAGAGCGCAGCGGACGGCGATGAGGCGGACTGCACCGATCCTCTGCTGGCCAAGATCAGCCGCCTTCGGTCCAAGGACGCCCGCCAGATCGGCCAGGTCCTGGAAGAGGAGGACATGCTCGATCCCCACCTGACTTCCCACGTGGTTCCGCTGCTGGCTTGGGATCAAGTGGCTCCCAAGGCCATCCGGGCGCTGCGCAACATTGCACCCAAGGTGCAGGGGCAGCTTCTGGACGCCCTGCTGGACCGGGAGAAGGACTTCGCCATTCGCCGCCGCTTGCCCCGCGTTTTGGCCTTTGCCCCCTCCCGCAGGGTGGCCCAGGGACTGATGAAGGCTCTTGACGACCCCCGCTTCGAGGTCCGCTTTCAGACGGGACGGGCCCTGGCCTTCGTCAAATCGCGCAATGACCACATTACGCTGGAGGAGCAAAGCGTCTTCAAAGCCGTCCTCAAAGAAGTGGACGTGGACAGGCGCATCTGGGAAAGTCAGCGCCTGCTGGACGGGACCGGCGAGCAGGACGAGTGCCTGATCGTGGACGAAGTCTTGCGCGACCGCACCACCCGAAGCATGGAGCACGTCTTCACCCTGCTCTCCCTGACCTTGCCGCGGGAACCGCTCAAACTGGCGTTCCGCGGGCTCCACACCCGCGACAGCAAGCTGCGGGGCACGGCGCTGGAATACCTTGAAAGCGTGCTGCCGCAGGAGGTCCGCCGCAAACTCTGGCCCTTTATCGAGCAGTCGGAAGAGCACCACACAGAGGAATCCCGCACGCGCGAAGAGGTCCTCGACGAGTTGCTGCACTCCAACCATTCCATCCAGATATCGCTGGAGGAGCTCAAGAGCCAGCGGAACGAGGCGGACGAAGAGGAGCCTCCAGCCAGTCAGGAAACGTAGGAAGCGACGCCCTCTACTTGAGGGAGAGCTCTTTCAGGTAGCCGTCGGGCAGCATGCCCAGGGTGGTGCTCTTGACCTTGCCGTCCTTTCCGACGTGGATGGTGGTGGGGATGGCGCTGACCTTGAAGTTCTTGGCAAACTCCTGAGGGTCGGGGAAGACCACCTGATAGGGCAGTTGGAATTCCTCGATGTAGGCTGCCGTGGCCTCCTCGGTGTCGAGGCTGATGCCCACGATGTTGTAGCGGTCAGAGGCCCGCTGATAGACGTCTTTCCAATTGCCCTGGTTGTTCTTGCACACGGGGCAAGTGGTGTTGAAGATGAAGAGCAGGGTGTCCTGCTGGCCTTGGAAATCGACCGTGGTTTCACTTCCGTCGGTGGCCTTGGCCACTACTGCCGGCACTTCTTCGCCCGGCTCAAGTTGAGGCCGAGGCGTGGGAGTGAGGCGGGCCTGCATCTGCCAGTTCTGAAAGCTCAGCCAACCCACCAAAGCGGCCAGAAGCACCAGGAACACGTGCAGGGTGATGAAATACCAGTCTCTCTTCTGCTTGCTCATCTAAAGACTCCTCATCGAATGGGATAGGCCTAAAGTCTTGCGGAATTAGTCTCGTAATTATAGCGCGGCATTGTCGTTTCATCAACTGCAAATCCGTCTGTTTCATCTGTGAGATTGATGGGGCCCGCGGCTTGGGCGCGGAAGATCCGTTCAGGAGAGCCAGTCGAGTATGCCGCGCTTGCGCAGCAGTTTGCGCAGGTCTTTCTTAACCTCTGCAGCCGACGGATAACGCCGCTCGGGTTCCTTTTCCAGCATGCGGCGCAACACCCGGTCGATGCGTTCGGCCTGAGCCACTTGATAGAGTCCGAGATAGGGCGGCGCTTCTTCGAAGATGGCCCGCAAGGTGGCGCCCGGGCTGCGGCGGTGGAAGGGCAGGCATCCCGTCAGGCCCTCGAAATAAACGACTCCCAGCGAGAAGAGGTCGCTTCGGCCGTCCACCTCGTCGCCGTGGGCTTGTTCCGGCGAAATGTAATCGATGGTTCCCAGCAGGGCGCCTTGCTGGGTGAGGTCGGTGCTGTCGGCGCTGGGGCGCCGGTGCTTGGCCAAGCCGAAGTCGGTGATCTTGGCTCGCTCCTCCTGGCCGATCATGATGTTGGACGACTTGATGTCGCGGTGGACGATACCCCGGGCGTGGGCTTCTTCCAACCCTTCGCAAACCTCGATCATCCAGCCGGTCATCCGCTTCCAGTCCACCGGACCCTGCTCTTTCACCCATTCCTTGAGGGAGCGCCCTTCAATCCATTCCATCACCAGCACGATCTGGTCCTCATATTCGAAGAGTTCATAGACCGAGGTGATGCGGGGATGGCTGAGGGCCGCCGCGGCGCGGGCCTCTTGCAGAAAGCGGCGGCGCGAGGACTCCTGCGAGTTGGCCTGGGGCAGGATGAACTTGAGAGCTACCCGGCGATCAAGGGCGGAGTCCTCGGCGCAATAGATCACGCCCATTCCCCCTTCCCCCGCCTTGGAGAGTATCCGGTACTGGTTGACGCGGCTGCCGGGACGCAGCAGCGTGGTCTGCTGATGCGGTTCCTGTTTGCGGCGCGTTTCTCGGGTGGCGCTGGAGGCCTTTTGCTTGAGGTGAGCTTCGAAGAAGGGCGAGAAGAGCCGGTATGACGCATCGTCGTCGGCCAGCAAGTAGCCCTGGCGCTGCAATCCCTGGCACAGATAGCGGTCCTCGGGCTGAGGCTGCCGTCCTTGAAGGAGCGCTGCCAGCACCCGCTGCGCGTCCTCCCCGCACTGCTCCCAGAAGTAATCGAAATGGGGCGCGGCTTCTTCTAGAAAGCGCATCTCGACCTGAGGCCAATCCAGGTGCTGGTCCTCAGCCAGGCTCTCCCAACAGGCCGAACAGGCGATCTGTAGGTAGAGGGGAAAGAGTCCCGCCATGCCGATGATGCGTTGCCCGTGCTCGCGCAAGGGCCTTCCCTGACGCCGAGAGGGACGTTCGATCAGTTCCTGCGCCTCAGAGGTGCGGAAGGGACGAAGATAGAGGTTGGAGAAAATATTGAAGAAGGGCGAGTCGGAGATCTCTTCGGAAAAGCAGAGTCGCTGCAATTCGGTCTTTGAAGTGGTCACATAGGCCACCGGATAGTTGTTGGCCATCGATCGCAGAAAGGCATAGAAGTCGGGTCCGAAGGTCGGGTTGGAGGTAACGGCGTCGAACTCGTCCAGCAGCAGCGCCAGGCGCAGGCCGCTTTCGGAGATTTCCTCCAAGAGGTCGCGAAAACCGGCGTAGCTTTCGCCTTCCTCCCGGCCCAGCCGGGGATGGCTGCGCTGAATGCGGCGGACCACCAACTGGAAGAACTCATCCACCGAGACGCCCTGCAATTGCTGGCAGTCCAGGAAGACCACGATGGGGAGGATGCCGGAAGGGGACAGCGATTCTGCCAGCACCTTGGAGTCGGTGAGATGAAAGAGCAGAGACGATTTGCCGATGCGCCGTTCCCCCACCACCGAGACGCTCTGGGGCGGATCGGCTCCCAGACGGGAGAGGATTCGCGAAATCTCGGCCTTGCGTCCGAAGAAGTCCTCGGACTGGCGGATCATGGCCCGGTTCAGATAGGGGTTCACAGGGCCTATTAGTTTACGCCTTCCAGGCCTGCGGCGCAGCGAGTTGTCCACATAGAGAAGGTCTTGCCGACGCCGTCAGGCGGCTCCGACCTGGGCCGTTCGACGGGATCTTCCGGTTGAAGTAGAATCGGTCCCACCGAGGACCTCATGCGCTTGACGCACTTCAGCGGGACAGACTGGTCCTACAGCGAGTGGATACCCGACCGCTCGCACGGCCTTGTCGAGTTGATGTGGTGCATGAAAGGCGCCACCATGAACCGGCTGAAGCGAAATGACCCGCCACGTGGCCTCGGCCATCGCTCAGGCCTACGACTTCTCGGGCAAAGAGAACGTCATCGACTTGGGCGGCGGACAAGGTTCGCTGATGGCGGCAATCCTGACTGCTCACCGGGCCAGCCGAGGCACAGTCCTCGACTTGGAACACTGTAAGGAGGGCGCCAAACTTGATTCGTGCGTGAACTTGTTGGCCACCTGGTGGCCCCAGGGCACAGCGGGCTGATTCACTTGTGGGCTCGCATCCAGGGAATCAATCCGCCTGCGAGCAGGACCTCGACCTGGCGGGGTGAAAGAGCGTGACGGGTTTGCATGCGGTCGCCTTGGGTAAGGTTCTCGACTTCCACCCGGCGCGATTCTCGCAGTTGGGAGTGGAGGCGGCTGAGGCGCAGTTGGTCACCCTGCCCGATGGAGTCATAGGCCTCCTCCGATGCAAGACTCAAGGGCAGGATGCCGAAGTTGACCAGGTTCTGCCAGTGAATGCGGGCGAACGACTTGGCCAGCACCAGCCGCAATCCCAGGTAGCGCGGAGCCAAAGCGGCGTGCTCGCGGCTTGAGCCTTGACCGTAGTTGTCGCCTCCGACCACAGCATGTCCGGAGTCGTCACGCCTCTGCCGAGCCTTCCGAGCGTAGTCCGGGGCCAAATCACGGTAAACGAACTCGCTGATCTTGGGAATGTTGCTGCGGAAAGGCAGCACCTCGCTTCCCGCGGGCATGATCTCGTCGGTCGAGACATCGTCTGCAACCTTGAGCAGTACCGGCAGGCGGATTTCTTCGGGGACGGGTTGGAGATCGGGAATGGAGGCGATATTGGGTCCCTTGCGCAGCTCCACCGCCGCCGCCTCGGACTCGGGAAGGGGCGCTTCCAGAGCGTCCGTGTGGAGGATGGGGTGGTCGGGTTCGATTATCCGGGGATAGTCCATGTCGAGGGTGCGGGGGTCGGTGATCTTGCCGGTCAGCGCTGATGCGGCAGCGGTTTCCGGGCTGACCAGGTAGACGGCGTCTTCCACCGTCCCCGAGCGGGCCGGGAAGTTGCGGGGGACGGTGCGCAGGCTGATCTGGCCCGTGGCGGGCGCCTGTCCCATGCCGATGCATCCGTTGCAGCCAGCTTGATGGAGGCGTGCGCCGGCCTGGATCAGGCTGAGGATGTGGCTGTCACGTACCAGGTTCTCCAGAATCTGCCGAGAGGTGGGGTTGATGTCGAAGGAGACCTCCTCGGAGGTGCGTCGCCCCTTGACGATTTCGGCGGCCACGGCGAAGTCGCGGTAGCCAGGATTGGCCGAGGAACCAATATAGCATTGGTAAACCGGGCGTCCTGCCACTTGGCTGACGGGAACCACGTTGCCGGGGCTGGAGGGCTTGGCGGTCAGCGGCTCCAGTTGGGACAGGTCGATCTCCTCGTGGCGGTCGTAGGAGGCCTCCGGGTCGGCGACGAGTTCGCGATAGTCGTCCTCTCTTCCCTGCGAGCGCAGGAAGCTCCGAACCTGCCCGTCGGCCGGGAAGACAGTGGTGGTGGCTCCCAACTCGGTGCCCATGTTGGCGATCACGTGACGGTCCATGGCGCTGAGGGCCTCCAGTCCCGGCCCGTAGTATTCGATGATGCAGCCTGCTGCGCCATCGACGTCGTGGCGGCGCAGCATCTCCAGGATCACGTCCTTGGCGCTCACCCAATCGGGCAGTCGCCCCGTCAGGCGGACGCCCCAGATCTGGGGCATGTTGAGGTGGCAGGGGCGACCCGCCATGGCCATGGCCACTTCCAGTCCGCCGGCGCCGATGGCCAGCATGCCCAGCGAACCGGCCGCCGGAGTATGGGAGTCGGAGCCGATCAGGCTCTTGCCGGGCTTGCCGAAGCGCTCCATGTGGACGGGGTGGCTGACCCCCGTGCCCGGACGCCCGTACCAAACCCCGAACCGCTGGCAGGCGCTTCTCAGGAAGAGGTGGTCGTCGGGGTTCTTGAAATCTTCCTGAATGAGGTTGTGGTCGACGTACTGGGCCGACAATTCTGTCTTGACCCGGTCCAGCCCCATGGCCTCCAGCTCGAGCATCACCAGGGTGCCGGTGGCGTCCTGGGTCAGAGTCTGGTCGATCTCGATGGCGATTTCCTCGCCGGGCCGCATCTCCCCCTCGACGAGGTGGGACTCTATGAGCTTTCGCGAAACGTTCAACGCCATGGGGCTGTCTTTCTATCTTATTGATTTCATTTGAGTTATATTCTCCAATAATAGCGTACCACGCCTATCTTTGTTAAGTCTCGACAGGCGACCTGACCGAGTACTGCGAGCTAGCATCCGGGCAAGTGAAACGCATTCCTTCGCGACCGCCTCAGCGAACGCCGTTGGAAGACCAAGAGGCGGATAGAAGGAGAAGGAGGAGCGGCTGCCCCGGGTGGGGCGGGTCATCCGCCAGGGCGAGACAGCGCTTCCTGACTGGCCCATTGATTCGCAGGGCTTCGACACTCCGCTCATGGAAACTTCGGCTCCCTCTTCATGGCTCATGAGCCGGCCTTCGCCGCCTATCGCCGGGAAAAGCCTTTCAAGGATCTGATGGAGCAAGTCTACGGCGGCCTGCCGTCCCCTTAGTGCAGGACATCAGGAGTTTTGAGCCAGAGTCTTGCCAAGTGCGAGGGGCGGGACGCGAGGTTCCAGAGAATCCCGCGAAGGGAAGCCGTTGGCCAGCCCCGGGTGCAGCCCGCTGCAGGCGCAGCGACGCAAGGGCGCAACCCTGGATACCGAGGTTAATCCGAATTCAGTTAGGATGCAGCAACCAGCGCGGCATGAGGAAAGAGGGCGTCGGCGCAGAGCAGGGAGAGCCAACCCAGCAGGGCGCCGGCGGCCACGTCGGCAACATAGTGATAGCGGCCGTAGATCGAGGCCAGCATCATGGCGAGAGCGATGAGCCATCCCGCCGCCAGCCCTTCCCAGCCCCAGAGACGTCCGCACCAGACGGCGAAGATGACGGCCGTTGAAGCGTGTCCGCTGGGCATGGCGCCGCCCTTGTGGGCCAAGCCCCCGTACATCAGGCGGTTGAGGGCCGCCGTCACCGCATAGCCGCGCATGAGCTGGTTCCGCTCCTCCAGCAGTCCCTCTTTGACCAGTCCCCAGCGCGGCCCCCAGACAGGCATGAGGGAGTAGCAGGAATAAGAAACCAGGTACCCCAAAAGCACCGCGAAACTCATCGCCTCGAAGGCCTCGAAGCGTCCGCGCAGGTGGAGGGCCGCGCCAATGACCGGAGTGTAGAGGTAGTAAGAGGCGTAGGAGATCTGCATGATCTCCACGCCCGGACGTCCGCCATAGCGGGCCATCCACAGGCTGGGCTGCCCTAAAAGGCGCCCTTCCCACCTGATCAGGGCGCCGTCCCAACTCCTGTGAGAAGCATGGAAGACGAAGAGGACCCGTCCCGCCCAGGTGTAGGCCCACCAGTAGAAGATCACCGGGCCCCATAGGCGCAGGAAGGGATGCAGGGGGCGTCCGCCGGGTGATGTTCCGTAACCGTACCAGAGCAGCCCGCTCAGACCCGCCGCCAGCAACAGGTCGGCAGCCAACCACCGGCCGCGCTGAGGGGGAGGGTGACGGGCCGCCAGGAGGAAGCAGGCGTGAACCGCCACGTAAGCCAGGGCCAGCAGCGTCGGCAGCGACCAGTCGTAGGTGAAATCCATAGATTGAACTCTAGATGCCCGAAGACTCTGCGCGCCGACATTATAGACAGAAGCTGCCCCGCTCAGACTCCGGAAATACGGAATGTCCTTGTTGGAGGCTTTGCCGCCTACCGCACCATCCGGCTCAAGGCCCGGCTGCTCTGCTCGCCCAAGGATCTGCCTTTTCTGTCGGGCATCGAACTGGGTTTGCCGCGGTCTTCCGGTGTCGTTTCCTGAGCGGAGAGAGGCCAGTGG
Source organism: Acidobacteriota bacterium (assembly GCA_035471785.1). Classification (NCBI taxonomy): domain Bacteria; kingdom Pseudomonadati; phylum Acidobacteriota; species Acidobacteriota bacterium. The sequence goes on along the minus strand of DATIPQ010000005.1, from coordinate 137,419 downwards.
GTTCGATTTCCGGTTAATGGTACAGTGTGACTTGATGGAAAGTCAGAAACTAGACGAACGCAAAGAACTGATTCGAGTTGAAAGTCATAGGCCCTTCCGCCGCGCGGCCGTGCTGGGCGCCGGCGTGATGGGTTCCCAGATCGCAGCCCATCTGGCCAACGCCGGACTGCAGGTCTTGCTGCTGGACGTAGCCCCCCAGGACGGCCCCAACAATTCAGTCGTGGAGGCCGCCTTCAAGAAGGCCCAGAAGATGAGGCCGGCTCCTTTCGTCACCGACAAGACGGCGCGGCGGATCGAAGTGGGCAATTTCGAGGACGACTTCGAACGAATCGGCCAAGCCGACTGGGTGCTGGAGGCGGTCATCGAGAAGATGGACATCAAGCGCCAGGTCATGCAGCGCGTCGAGCGGCATGCGGCGCCCGATGCCGTCATCACCACCAATACCTCGGGACTGCCCATCCACCAGATCGCCCAGGACCGCTCGGACGATTTCAAGAAGCGCTTCATGGGGACGCATTTCTTCAATCCACCCCGCTACCTGCGGCTTTTCGAACTGATCCCCACGCCCAAAACCGATCCCGGCTTGGTCGAACGCATGAAATGGTTCGCCCGCGTCCACCTGGGCAAAGGCGTGGTGATCGCCAAAGACAGGCCCAATTTCATCGGCAACCGCATCGGCGTTTACGCCATGAACCGCTCGATCCGCGGAACCACTGACGAAGGCTACACCATCGAGGAGATCGACACCCTCACGGGTCCGCTGACGGGACGGCCCAAGAGCGCTACTTTCCGCACCGCCGACGTGGTGGGCCTGGACACCATGGTCTATGTCAGCGAGAACCTCTATGAGGCGGTTCCCGAAGATGAGAGCCGCGAGGCCTTCAAGATTCCCGACAAAGTGCGCAAGCTGGTCGACTCCGGAGCCCTGGGAGCCAAGACCAAGAAGGGTTTTTACCAGAAGGTCGGCGAAGATATCCTCTCCGTCGATTTCCAGACCCTGGAATATACGCCACCCGCCGAGATGGACCTGGGCGATCTGGATGGGCTGAAGAAGATCTCCAACCTCGATGAACGCTTGCGCGCACTTTATCGGGATCAGGGACGGGCGGGGGAATTCTTCCGCGATTCCATCCTCGACGTGATGGCCTACGCGGCCCGCCGGGTGCCGGAGATTTCCGACAACCCGGCCGACGTGGACCGGGCCGTGCGGTGGGGCTTCGCCTGGGAGAAAGGACCCTTCCAGTTTTGGGACGCGCTGGGCTTCGAGCAAGTCCTGCAAGACATGCGGCAACGGGGGCTGCAACTGCCCGCTTGGATCGGCGAGATGGAAAAGGCTGGAGCCGAGTCCTTCTACCAGGGCCGCGGCCGGCGGCGCACCGTTTACCTTCCGGGCCGCGGCTATCAGCCCGACACTCCCCCCGAGGACGAGATCCAGCTCAACTTTATCAAGGCCGAAGAAGAGCGCGAGGTCTGGAAGAACGATGAAGCCGCCCTGCTCGATCTGGGCCAGGGAGTGCTGCTTTACGAATTCCGTTCCAAGGCCAACACCCTGGGCACCCAGGTCATGCAGGGGATCCAGCAGGCCATCGAGATCGTCGAGAACGGCGACTACCACGGCATGGTCATCGGAAACGAGGGCAACAACTTCTCCGTGGGGGCCAATCTGGGCGAAGCGGCGCTGGCCGCCCAGGACGGCCGATTCGACCTCATCGTGCAAGCTGTCAACGGGTTTCAAGCCACTGTCCAGCGCATCCGCTACGCCTCCAAGCCGGTTGTCACGGCCCTGCACCAGCGGGTGCTGGGGGGCGCTTGCGAGATCGCCATGGGTAGCGCCCAGGTGGTGGCGCCCACCGAATCCTACATCGGCCTGGTGGAATTGGGCGTGGGGCTGATCCCGGCCGGCAGCGGATCCACTCACATGGCGGCCCGCGCGGCCGAGTCCGCGGCCAACGAGTTTCCCAACCAGGTACAGCCTTTTCTGCAAAAAGCCTTCGAGGCCATCGGCACGGCCAAGGTGGCCACCAGCGCGCAGGAGGCTGTCGAGTTGGGCTACCTGCTCCCTTCCAGCAGGGTCGTCATGAACGCGGCGCGGCGCATCTACGTGGCCAAGCAGGAAGTGCTGAGGCTTTCCCGCCAAGGCTACGCTCCGCCGCCCGTGCGCACCGCCATCTACGTGCTGGGACGTCAAGGCAAAGCCTTTCTGGAAATCGCCGCCCGCAGCATGCAGCAGGCCGGATACGCCAGCGAGTACGACGTTTACCTGGCCGAGCGCCTGTCTCACATTCTCTGCGGAGGCGAGCTGAGCGGGCCTTCCCACGTGCATGAGGACTACCTGCTCGAACTGGAGCGCGAAATCTTCCTCTCGCTTCTGGGCCAGAAGAAAACCCAGCAGCGTATCGAACACCTGCTCAAGACCGGCAAACCGTTGAGGAACTAGCCCGATATTGAACCGGAGTTGAACAATATGAGAGAAGCATTCTTGGTCAGCAGCGTCCGCACGGCAGTAGGCAAGGCCAAGCGGGGAAAGCTGCGCAACACGCGTCCCGAACTGATGGGAGCCGCCGCCCTGCGGGCAGCGCTGGATCGGGTCACCGGACTGGAGCCCGGCCGCGTCGACGACGTGCTGGTGGGCTGCGCCATGCCTGAAGGAGAGCAGGGCATGAACATGGGACGCATCATCGCCCAAAAGGCCGGGCTGCCCGACGCCGTCCCTGCCGCCACCGTCAACCGCTTCTGTTCTTCGGGACTGCAGACCATCGCCATGGCCCACCAGTCGATCGTGGCCGGCGGCAACGACGTCGTGATTGCCGGGGGCGCGGAATCGATGAGCATGGTGCCCATGACAGGCTACTTCTTTTCGCCCGATCCCGGACTGGCCGAGGCCGACCCCGATGTCTACATCAGCATGGGGATCACGGCCGAGAACGTGGCCCGCAAGTACAAGGTGAGGCGCGAAGACCAGGACGCCTTTTCGCTGGCCTCCCATCAAAAGGCCATCGACGCCATCGAAAAGGGCCGTTTCCAGGAAGAGATCGTTCCCCTGCAGATCGAGGAAGTGGCCTATTGCAACGGCGCCAGCCACAAGCAGGAAATCGAGTTCAAGGTGGACGAGGGCCCGCGTGCCGACAGCAGTCCCGAGGCCCTGGCCCGCCTGCGTCCTGCTTTTCAGCAAGGCGGAACGGTCACGGCCGGCAACGCCTCCCAGATGTCGGACGGAGCGGCGGCCTCGGCGCTGCTTTCAGGCGAGGTGGTGAAAGAACTCGACTTGAAGCCCTTGGCCCGTCTGGTCAGCTTTGCGGTGGCCGGAGTGGCGCCCGAGATCATGGGCATCGGTCCTGTGGAAGCCATCCCCAAGGCCCTCAAGCGGGCTGGACTCAAGCTCTCCGACATCGGCCTGGTGGAACTCAACGAAGCCTTCGCCTCCCAGGCTCTGGCCGTCATCCGCGAGGCCGGACTCGATCCCGACATCGTTAACGTCAACGGCGGCGCCATCGCGCTGGGCCACCCGCTGGGTTGCACCGGCGCCAAGCTGACCGCCACTCTGCTCCACGAGATGAAGCGACGCAAGGTCCGTTACGGCCTCTGTACCATGTGCATAGGCGGTGGAATGGGAGCGGCGGGCATTTTCGAGAACTTGACGATGTGAGCGGCCCAACTCCCAGACGGCCGCACTGGCGCCGTGCTTTCGCAGCCTTGGGAGTTGGCCATTGGTTGGTGGGAAGTTGCGACGGCAGCTACGGCTGGGGAACGATGCGGATGTAGGGCAAGGGCTGCTTCCAGCCATCGGGGTACTTGGCTTTGGCCTGCTCGTCGGAAACGGCCGGGGCGATGATCACATCCTGCCCCTGCTGCCAATTGGCCGGCGTGGCCACCTGCTCCTTGGCCGTCAACTGGCAGGAGTCCAGCAGCCGCAAGATCTCGGCGAAATTGCGTCCCGTGCTCATCGGATAAGTCAGGGTGGCCTTGATCCTCTTGTCGGGCCCGATCACGAAGACCGAGCGGGCGGTGGCGTTGTCCACGGCGGTGCGGCCCTTGGCCCTGTCTCCGCTGTCAGCCGGCAGCATATCGTAGAGCTTGACGATCTCCAGAGTGGGATCTCCCACCAGCGGATAGTTGAGGGCGTGGCCTTGGGAGGCTTCGATGTCCTTAGACCAGGCGACATGGTCGCCGACGCCATCGACGCTGATACCCATCACTTTGCAGTTGCGCTTTTCGAACTCCCCTTTGAGAGCGGCCACGGCACCGAGTTCCGTGGTACAGACGGGGGTAAAATCTTTGGGGTGGGAAAAGAGAATGGCCCAGCCGTCTCCGATCCATTGGTGAAAGTGGACGGTTCCTTCGGTCGTCTCGGCCGTGAAATCCGGCGCTATGTCGTTAATTCTCAAGCTCATCATTTTCCTCCATTGGATATTCGAAGCCGCCATCGGGGCGGTTTGGGGGAGTAGCGGTTCGCCCTCCAGCGGCGGCGGGGGATTCGATGCCTCTCGTCGTGTGGTCGAGTTATCATACCTCTCTCATCCCGGTTGATCAAAACACCAAGGGACGCCAATTATGAAATCTGACGAGTTTCGCCAAGCCGGCTACCAGATCATCGACTGGATCGCCGACTACATGGAAAATGGTTACCCGGGCCCCGTTTCTCCTGAGACCGCGCCGGGAGAACTTCTGGGCTTGCTGCCCCAGCACCCTCCCCGGCAGGGCCAGGAGGCGGAACAGGTGGTAAAAGACTTTAAACGTCTGGTCCTGCCCCATTCCACTCACTGGAACGATCCCCGATTTTTCGGATACTTCCCTTGCAGCCACAGCGGACCCGGAATTCTGGGCGATTTGCTCTCGGCCGGATTGGGCGTCAACGGCATGAGTTGGGCCACTTGCCCGGCCTCCACCGAATTGGAAATCCGCATGATGGAGTGGCTGGGCCAGATGATCGGCCTGGACTGGCCGGGATGCATTCAGGATACGGCCTCCACGGCCACCCTGTGCGCTTTGCTGGCGGCCCGCGAAAAGCTGGCTCCTCTCAACCAAAGCGGAGGCTCGGGACAACCGTCCATGACCGTCTACGCCACTGAGCAGACTCATTCCTCGGCCATCAAGGCGGTGCGCATCGCCGGCATCGGCGACCGGAACCTGCGGGCTCTGCCGGTGGACGAGGAATATGCAATGCAGCCCCAGGCCCTGGAGGAGGCCTTGCGGCGAGACCGCCAAACCGGGCGCATTCCCGTCTGCGTCATCGCCACCGTGGGTACCACCTCCTCTACGGCCGTCGACCCCGTCCCCGCCATCGCCGAGATCTGCCGCCGCCACCAGGTGTGGCTGCATGTGGACGCCGCCCTGGCCGGCTCAGCCGCCATCCTGCCCGAAATGAGATGGCTGATGGAGGGCGTGGAAGAGTCCGATTCCTACGTCTTCAATCCCCACAAGTGGCTCTTCACCAACTTCGACTGCACGGCCTTCTTCTGCAGGGATCCCCACAGCCTGAAACAAGCCCTGGCCATTCAGCCCGAGTACCTCAAGACCGGCTACGACCGGGCCGCCGAGAACTTCCGCGACTGGAGCTTGCAGTTGGGACGCCGCTTCCGCTCCCTCAAGCTGTGGATGGTCATTCGCTGCTACGGGGTGGAGGGATTGCGCGCCCTTCTCCGTCGACACCTGGAAATGACGCAGTGGTTCGCCCGGCAGGTCCGGACCCATCCGCGCACTCAACTGCTGCGTGAGCCGCGTCTGCAGACCGTCTGCTTCCATCTCGAAGACGACGAGTCCACCCAGGGTCTGCTGGAAGCGGTCAACGCCACCGGCCAGGCGCTTCTCACCCACACCCGCTTGGACGGCCGCTACATCATCCGCGTCTCCTTCGGCCAAATCCACCAGCGGCCTCAACATGCCGAGGCCCTTTGGGACCTCATCAGCAAAGCGCTGTGAGCCCTTAGGTCAAAGATTCTGAGCCAGGGCCTTGCCGGGTTCGAGGAGCGAGATCGAAGTTCGAAAGAAGCCGAAGGGGTGCAATCAGGGTAGAGCGAGGGCAGCGAAGTGCCCTTGCTAGTGGTAGCGAGCGACCCATACCGCCGAGAGCAATTGGGCCTTCACCGCGGTCGCTGAAACTTGACCCGTGTGTGAATTTGTTGGCCACCTAGTGGCCTAGTTTCGCGGCTTGCGGCGTGGGGGGCTGGCGCGCAGCGGACGGTCCCTGATCAGGGGGGCGCGGTCGACGGCTCCGCGGCGGATGAGGAACTCCTGCAGCAGGCGGCCCACCCGTTGCAGGCTCTCGGCGCTGACCTTGTCAAGCGTGTCGCCCGTGGTGTGCCAGTGGGGATAGTCGAGATCGATGATGTCGACGGCGGGGATGCCGCGATCAAGAAAGGGAAGATGGTCGTCGATGATGCCCGTGCGGATGAAGCGGACGAACTGGCGGCCGTAGCCCATCTCCAGGGCCAGGTCCCACACTTCCCGGGCAAGCTGGGGGGCGCCGTCCTGAGAAAAGCGTTCCCGCGGAAGGCTCTGGTTCAGATCGCCCACCAGGTCGACCAGGATCATCAGTTCGATCTGGCTCAAATCGGCGTCGGCGGCATATCGTTGAGATCCCAGGATCCACCCGTTGTATCTGGGGTCGCCGTGTCCCGAGAAGGGTTGCAGCCGTCCGTTGTCTTCGGCGTCGAAGAAGACCAGGCGGAGGGGCCGGTAGAGGCGGTGATGCTGTCCCAGGACGCGGGCCAGTTCCAGCAGCACCCCGACGCCGCTGCCCCCGTCATTGGCTCCCGGAACCGGTTGGTTTCGCAGATGGGGGTCGGGGTCTTCGTCGGCCAGCAGGCGCGTATCATAGTGGGCCGCCAGCAGAATGGCGGGGTCTGGGCCCTCCCCCAGTTCAGCCACCAGATTGCGGACGGGAACAGGGGGGTCAGCGTTTTCCAGTTGGAAGGCGTGTTGGGAGGTCCTCCAGCCCAGCCGCTCCAATTCCTGCAAGATGTAGTCGCCGCTCTGCCGCAGCGCCTCGCTGCCGGTGGGACGGGGGCCGAATTCCATCTGGACGGCCACGTACTGCAGGGCCCGTTCCCCCTGGAACACGGCTGAAGCGGACTGGTCTTGGGGCGCGCCATTCATGAGCATCCAAAGCGGCCAGAGGCGGAAAAACACGCCTCAAGTCTATCACTGCTCAGGCGCTCAGCAGCTTGGAGACCTTCTGCAGCAGCGCGTCCGGAGTAAAGGGCTTCTGCATGAAGTTGATTCCCGGCTTGTGCGGATCAAGTTGGTCCAGCACGTCATCGGTGTAGCCGCTCAGATAAAGGACCTTGACGCCCACCCGGTGGCGGGACAGCCGCCTTCCCAACTCGTACCCGTTCATGCCGGGCATGATGACGTCGGTGACCAGAAGGTCGATGGGCTCCTGAAAGTCCTGGGAGACCTTGATGGCGTGATGGCCGTCCTTGGCGGTGAGGACGCGGTAGCCGCCCGCCAGCAGGATCTGTCCCGACAGGTCGCGCACCGCGGTGTCGTCTTCGACCAGCAAGACCGTGGGCGATCGCCCGTTGCGGCTGACGGTGCCGTTCTGAGCCGGATGCAGATCGGTGACCTTGCGGATATGGTCGGTTCCAGGAGGCTCTTGGGCGCGCTCTTTCTGAGGCGAGGGATGCTCTGAAGAACGGACGCGGGGCAAGAGGACCGTAAAGGTCGTGCCCTTGCCCAGGACGCTCTCCAGGTAGATGGCGCCTCCGTTCTGGCGCACGATGGCGTAAACGGTGGAAAGGCCCAGCCCGGTTCCCTTTTCCAATTCCTTGGTGGTGAAGAAGGGCTCGAAAATCCGTTGCTGGGTCGCCTCGTCCATTCCGATTCCGGTGTCTGAGACGGTCAGTTGGGCATACTCTCCCGGCTCGATTCCCAGGGCTTCGGCCCGAGCCCGCTCGAGTGGGGTCCGCGAGCTTTGCAGGGTCAGGCGTCCGCCGCCGGGCATGGCGTCGCGGGCGTTGACCACCAGGTTCATGACGATTTGCTCCAACTGCCCGGCATCGATCTTGATGCAGCCGGCTTGGTCCGAGAAGCGGGTCGACAGCTCGATGTTTTCCCCGATGAGGCGGCGGATCAGGCTGCCGATGTCTTCCAGCGTGACGTTGAGATCGATCAATTGGCTCTGCAGCACCTGGCGGCGGCTGAAGGCCAGAATCTGATTGGTGAGAAGCGAGGCCCGGTCGCCGGCTTTCTTGATCTGCTCGACGAACTCGCGAAAGGGCGTGTCGGCATCGAGCTTGGTCAGCACCATGTCGCTGTAGCCGTTGATGACCGAGATGAGGTTGTTGAAGTCGTGGGCGATGCCTCCGGCCAGTGCCCCGATGCTCTCCATCTTTTGGGCTTGCAGCAATTGCAGCTCGATTTCGCGGCGCTCGCTGTCGTCCAACATGTGGCCCTGGATTTCCACGATGCCGCCCTCGGCGTCGCGGACGGCAAAGGCGCTGGTGAGCACATCCAGAATGTGTCCGTCCTGGTGCACCATGCGCAGGATGCGTTCGCGCACCTCTCCCTCCTCCTTCAAAGGACGTATGAACCGGCTCTTGCCCCGCCGGTCCTCCATCAGGTCGAAGAAGTTGCGGCGTTGGGAGTCCTCGACGGATGAGAAGCCGAAAAGGCGGGCAAAAGCAGGGTTGCAGGCCAGGATCCTTCCCTGCCTATCGATCACGAAGTTCCCCGTCAGGGCGCCGTCGAAGAGGCGGCGGAAGCGCTCTTTTTCGTTGCGGAGGGCCTTCTCCGCTTGATCTCGGGCCGTTACATCGACGGCGTTGATGACCAGATGGGGCTGCTTTTCGTCCACTTCGATGGAGTGGACCGAGGCTTCCAGCCAGCGCCAGGAACCGTCATGGTGGCGGAAACGGGCTTTGAGGGTGTGAAGTGGGGCAAGGGTTTGCCAAACGGGCGCCAGGCGACTGCGCACCTCCTTCACGTCCTCGGGATGGAGGAGGTCGAAGTAGGAGGTCCCCGTCAATCCCTCGGCCGAGAGTCCCAACAGCGGTTTGACGGCGGGGCTTTGGTATTGGATGCGTCCTTCCTGGTCGAGGATGGTGATCGATTCTTGAGCGTTCTCGATCAGGGAGCGAAAATGCTCTTCCCGGCGCATCACCATGCGGTGATGATGGAGAGCCAGTCCAGCCAGACTGAAGATCCACACCGCGGCCAGCATCAACACCAGAGGATGGCGATAGAAAGGCGGAGCCACGTTGAAGCTGAGGGAGGCCATGTCGGCGTCGCTGAGGTTGCCGAAGAGGCTCTTGGACTGCACTTCGAGACTGTGAGAGCCCGCGCTGAGGGCGCTGAACTCCACCTCGCGGAGCAGCGACCACTGCGACCATTGCCCTCCATCCAGGCGATAGCGGGTCTGGATCGAGGCGGCAGGCATCTCGCCCCGATAGGAAAAGGCCATCCAGCGGAAGAAAAACTTCTCCGAACTGAGGACTGGCTCTGCCAGAAAGACGCGCGGCGCCGGACTGGAGGCCTCGGTCAAGCTCAGCGTCACGACTCCGTTGCGGGTTCCCATCAAGAGGCGATCCTGAAGAGGCAGCAGAGGCCAGATATGCGGGTTGAGCAGGCCATGGGACTTGGCAAAGTTCGAAAACTGGCCCTCCTTGAGGCGGCTGAGTCCGCCTTCCGTGGCGATCCAGAGGGCGCCGTCACCGTCCTCGGCCACCTCCCACACGCGATCGTCGACCAAGCCTTGCCCGCTGCCCAGATAGCGAGGGCGCCCCTGTTGATCCAGATAGCCCAACCCCAACGCTTGCCGGTGACCGAACCAGACGCGTCCGCGGGCCGTCACGGTGAGTGTGAACACCGAGGACGAGCGCAAGCCGTCCCGAGCCGTCCAATGCCTCCAGGCGCCGCCGAGGAAGCGGCTGATGCCCCCTCCGGTGGCGAACCAGAAGGCGCCGTCGGGTCCTTCGGCGAAGGCGTAGACCCGGTTGTCGACCAAGCCGGCCTCTTTGTCCCAGCGGGTGAATCGGGAACCGTCCCAGCGAAAGGCGCCCGGGTCGTCATCGCCGATGGTGGAGCCCAGGCCTAGAAACCACAGGGCGCCTCGCTGGTCGGGGACGATCCGATGCACCCGAGGTGCGGCCAGTCCCTGCTGGGGCCCGAAGTGGTCCCAGCCAGCCTGGCTGTAGCGGAAGGCGCCGGAGAAAGCGCTTCCTGAACCGACCCAGATCCCGCCCCGGGAATCTTCCGCCAAGGCCGTAACGCTCCCCAGCCTGCGTCCCAAGGCTTCCTGAAAAGCCTCCGCCCGGCCCGTCGAGCGCTGCACCGCCAAGCCGCGTGAACCTCCGATCCAGGTATTGCCCTGGCCATCGACCAACAGGGCATTGATGTTGCCGTCATACTCGGGCGCCTCATCCATCCAGTTGGTCCAGCGATCAGAGGAGAGGCGGCACAAAGACAATCCCTGGGGCGAACCGATCCAGAGGTTGCCGCTGCGCTGGAAGGTCATGAAGCGCGGATTGACAAGGTCATCCGGGGCGGGGTCGATCCGGCTCCACGCTTGGCCGTCGAAAATCCCCAACCCCCCGTCGTTGTAGGAGACGAAAATCTCGCCCCGGGGCGAGACATCGACCGCCAGCGGGATTCTGTCTTCCGTCTCCAGGCGGCGCGGCGAACGGTCCATCCGCGTCCACGTCCAAATCTGCCCCTGGCTGCAACCCATAGCCAAGGTGCGGTCGCCGCTCAAGTCGTCGGTGACGGCGCAAACAGGACGTGAAATCACCTTGCGCCACTCGTGTCCCTGCAGTTGGAACAGCCCCTCTTGGGCGAGGGCCCAAACCCGACCGCTGTGGCTGCGCACCGCCAAGCGCCTGCCGGGTTCGCCGCCGGGCAAGGCCCCGACCGGCGAGAGGCTGCCTTCTTCGAGCAGAAAAAAGCCTTCCCTCCCGGCGATCAGGATGCGGTTAGACGGCAAGGCGGCGGCTGAGAGGACGTCAAGAGCGGCGTCGCCGTAAAGGATCTCCAGATACTCGGCACCGCTGCGGTCGACGCGGAAAAGCTGACCGTCCTGGACCAGCAGCACCCCGCTGCCGGCGGCGGGAGCGATGCTTCGGGGCAAATTGCCGGACTTGGGTCCGAGGCCCTCGACCGCCTTCCAAACAAAGTCGTCGTAGTAGACCAAGCCTCTGTCAGCCAAGGCCCAGAGCACGCCGTCGTCGCCCTCGACCAGGGAAGCCATCGACTCGGAAGGCAGTCCGCTTTCGACTCCAAAGCGAGTCCACCGCCAGGTTTGAGACAGCTCCCCCTCGCCCCCCTCGAGAGGTCTCTGCGCGACCCCCAAAAATAAGATTCCTAAGAGAGCGACCCAAAGTCCTCCTTTGGGCGCTCCGATACCCTTGCTCTTCACTAAGTCGATCCTACCAAGTGAAAACGAGAAAGGGGAAAATTTCATGGCATTGACAGCCACCTTGGCGATTCGATCTCAGGTCGAGTGTGTTAGGATCAGCCTGAAAAGCCAGGTGTCGCCATGAACGGAGTACCCAAGGCATCAAACCTCTCGGCTGAGAGCCCTCAACAATCGCCAGCCGAAGGACCGGAGCAACCGGCCGAGGAACGTGCCGCCGAAAAGGAAGTCGCCGCTGAAGACGTCGAAGAGCGTCGGCAGGAGGGACCAGGCGGAGGAGCCGACGAGCAAGCAGAGGAGGAGGAAAGCCCGCTTACCTTAAGGGAGGAAGTCGGAGAGCAACTGCATCAGTTGCGCCGGATTGCCGTTTCCACCTATCGGCATTGCACCAAAATGCAGCTTTCCATGATGGCCTCTTCCCTTTCCTACATCACCATCCTCTCCATTCTGCCGCTGATCGCCTTCGGATTCGTGGTCTTCGAGTATGTAGGCGGCTTGGAGAGCCTCTTCGACACGCTGCGACCTTTCTTGACTCAGTACTTGGCCGCCGACACGGTGCCGCGCGTGACCGAGTCGATCCGTGAAATCGAGGTCAGAGCGCTTGGCGTCGGCAGCATCGTGGGCCTCATATTGGCCAGCATGGCGCTGTTTTCCAGCGTGGAATCGGCTCTCAACAAGGTCTGGCGAATCAAGGTGCGACGCCCGATCCTGCGGCGAATCACCGTCTACGTGATGTTCCTGGTGCTGGGACCGGCACTGCTGGCGGCGGCGGGAGTGGCCGCCTCGCGCGGCCTCTTCCTCAAGGGCTTGGTTCCGCTGGGATGGTGGGGAACGGTCCTGAGTTTGATTCTTTACGCCCTGACCGTGGGCATCCTTTATCTGCTCTACAAGATGGTGCCCGACCGCTCCGTGAAAGCTGTTCCCGCCCTGGCCGCCGCGGTCTTTACGGCAACCACTCTTCAAGTAGCCCGATGGTGTTTTTCCGTTTACACCTCCTGGGTGGCTGCGGCCACCGATTATTACAACAAGATCTACGGAGGACTGGCGGCGGTCGCGCTGCTGGTTATCTGGATCTTCATCGCCTGGCTGGTGATTTTGATCGGCGCCAGCCTTTCGGTGGTGGTGCAGCACCGGCAGGAGGCCCGCAGCCAAGCCGTCCTTCACCCCGAGGCCGAAGACTGAGGGCAAATCCGGGCGGCCTCTTCAAGGACCCGCCTGGGGTCCCGGAGGCTTTTGAGAGAGGCTTTCCTCAGCGGATGGAAAGATCGAATTCGAGGCGGGCGTAAACGTTGTTGGGGTCGTTGAAATGGCGCAGCCTCTCAATCGCCGAGTAGACGCGGCCCAGTTGAGATTCCAGGGGCCCCCGGGTGGCGATGTCTTCTTCCCGGTCGCTAAGCAGTTCCATCAAGGTTTCGGCGAAGTCTTTCTTCCTCTGGTAGAAGCGCAGGCGGTACTGGTCTCCCAGCTCCGCCCGCTGGGCGGCCGAGGCGAGCGCGTCCTGCAACGATCCCAGACTGTCGACCAGGCCCAGCTTTTGGGCCTCCCGGCCTGACCAGACCCGGCCCTGAGCGATCTCGTGAACCTGTTCCACCGTCATGTTACGGCCTTCGGCGACCTTGTTGAGGAACTTGTCGTAAACCTGATCGGTGAATCCTTGCAGTATTTCGCGTTCGGCTTCGCTGAGCGGTCGGAAAATGCTGCCCAAGTCGGCATGCTGGTTGGTCTTGGCGGTGTCGAAAGTAATGCCGAAATCGTTGAAAAGCCTCTGCACGTTGGGAATCATGCCGAAGACGCCGATGGAACCGGTGATGGTATTGGGCTGGGCCACGATCTCGTCGGCGTAAGCAGAAATCCAGTAGCCGCCTGAAGCCGCCACCGTACCCATGGAGACCACGAAGGGTTTGCCGGCCTCCTTGATGAGAAGGGTCTCGCGCTGAATGACCTCGGATGCCATGGCGCTGCCTCCCGGACTGTTGACGCGCAGGACGACGGCTTTGACGTCTTCATCCTCGCGTGCCTGCCGCAGCAGCTTGGCCAGGGAGTCGCCGCCCACTTGAGTCTTGCTGGCGCCGTCCACGATCTCGCCTTCAGCATAGACCACGGCGATGTAGTCATTGCCGCTTCCCCTCCGGGTCACCGCGGCCTCGGCATAATCGGAGATGCTGATGTGGGCGAAGCTGTCTTCGTCCGCCGTGTCGGTCAGGTCCTGCAGGTGCTTTCGGACGGCATCGAAATGGGTCACTTCATCGGCCAGGCCGCACTCCACGGCTTCCTGAGCCTTGAAGAGGGCTTTTCCGTCGGCCAGCGAGTTGAGGCGCTCTACCTCGATTCCGCGCGAGACGGCTACGCCCTCCAGAAAGGGATTGAAGAGGTCCGCCAGCAGCAATTCGGTCTGACGCCGGTTCTCGGGGCTCATCTTTTCCAGCATGTAGGGCTCGACGGCCGCCTTGTACTTGCCCACCCGCAGAATCTGCATTTCCACGCCGTACTTCTGCATGGCGCGGGCATAGAACATGCGTTCGGAGGCCAGCCCGTTCATTTCCAGCCCCCCCAGCGGGTGAATCTGGATGGAATTGGCAACCGAGGCTACATAGTAGTCGGCTTCGCTGTAGATGCGCCCGTAGGCCAGGACTTCCTTGCCGGATTCCTTGAAGCGCTCCAATCCCTCGCGCACCTCCTTGAGGGCGGCCCATCCCGAGAGCCAGCCCGGACTGGCTGCCGGTCCCCGAACCAGTACGGCCTTGATGCGGTCGTCGTCGGCCGCCGAATCCAAGGCGTCCAGAATGGTCTTCAGAGATACCGACTCAAGTGGCGACCCGCCCGTCAGCGCTTGGCGGAAAACCTGTTCCGGATCTTCCACGTAAGGCTTGTCCGAGATGGGTTTGGTCAAGTCCAGCACCAGGACCGCCTTGGAGGGCACGCTGGGCGCATCGCCCGACGAAGCGGCGGCAATGAGGATCATCAAGAGAAAAAATGCTCCGCCGGCAACGATCGCCAGCGCGGCCAAAGTAGCGAAGAAACTCTTCAAGAAGTCCTTCATGTCATTCTCCTAAGCGACGAGGGACATTATTTCCAAAGCGCTATTCTACTACGAAGCGGGGCGGCTTCTATTCGCCTTGAACGCTCCTGACGAGAGAACCGTTCCTATTTGCTCTCATGCTCTTCTTCGGCATTTTCCCCGATATTCTGCTTCAATCCGCCGAAATAGCGCAGCGTCAGGAAATCGAGAGCCGTCAGCAAGACGGCGATGGGATAGAGATGCCAGGCCACCGCAGCCCCGATGGCACCCGTGATCCAAATGCTGGCGGCGGTGGAAGTGCCGGCGACGCTGTTGTCGTTGCGCAGAATGGCACCGCCTCCGATGAAGCCGATGCCGGTCATCAAACCGGCCAAGATCTTGTCTTGGGCGTCGCCGCCCTGCAAGGCCACCTGTCCGATAATGACAAAGGCGCAACTGGCCACTGCCACCAGGGGAAAGGTGCGCAGGCCGACTCCGCGAGCCGATTCTTCGCGGTCCCAGCCGATCGGAAGAGCCAGAATGTAAGCAAGCCCGATCTGAATCACATGCTCCAAATCGGGCGCTACCAGGAACTTGGAAAAGTCCATAATCGTTTCGCCCGCAGACCAAGGTTAGGATCTGCCTATGCCCCTCATTCACCCTTGAACGGGAGGCTCCTTGATGGGGGGGCGGTCCCCGCCCGGAGGATGTCCGGGCGAGGGCGGCCCCGGGGGATTCTTTATCGGGGGCTTACGCGGAGGAGAGCCGGGAGGTTCCGGCGGCTCCTCGGGAGGCTCAGGCCGCGGGGGCCGCACGGGAGGCGGCCGCCGCCGGCCAGGTTGTTGTGCTCGTATGAATGTTGCCAAACGCCCTCCCAGGTCAGATGGGGGTGGAAGCGGTCATCCCAGCAGCCGCTGCAGTTCTTCGGCGTGGCGCGACTCGTCGGCGGCCAGGTCTTCCATTTTGAGTTGAAGTTCGATAAAGCCTAACTCCTCGGCCAACTTGGCCAGCCTTTTGTAGCCCTTGACGTCCTCCTGCTCCTGCTCGATGTCGAATTCGATCATGGCACGAGGATCAGTCTTGACTTCGGCGACGTCGACGTCAAGTCGAGGCTTGCTGCCCAGCATGACGATTTTGTTGGCCAAGTACTGGGCGTGGCCCCTTTCGTCGCTGACCTCCTCTTCATAGAGGCTGCGCAAAGGCGCCCATTCCACTCCCTTCAAAACGGATGCCTGCAGCATGTAGCGCAAGAAAGTCGTCACCTCGCGGTTGAGGGCTTCATTGAGGCCGTCGATCAGGGGTCGCAGGTTGGCCTGGGTGGCGGTTTGGGTTCTCTCTGGGGTCTTGGTCATAGTCGTCATAGCTGTTGATCTCCCTTTAAGATGTTTATTTTCCTTCAACCAAGAGAAATGCAAAGACGATGCCAAACAGCTCCCGTTAGGGCGATTAGCCGCGGGGGGCCCGTGAGGTGCGGCTCAGGGAGGGGAGATGGCGGCGGAGCTTCGAGCGGGACCCCGAACGGGGGCGAGATTCCCTAGCCAGGAATTCCACCATGACGAGCCGCTAGAGGCCGTATTTCTTGATCTTGCTGCGGACGGTCTTGACGTCGACCTGCAAGATGCGGGCGGTCTCGCTCTTGTTGCCGCCCGTCTTGGCCAAGGTCTTGCGCAGGACCTCCTTTTCTGCGTCGGCCAGCGTAGTTCCCACCGGAATGACCGCCGCATCTTCGCTCTCGTCCCGACCGGAGGAGAGCGCTCCGCGCAAGGCGGGCGGGAGTTGTGACGGCTGGATGAATCCGCGGCGGGTCATGACCACGGCTCTTTCGACGACGTTTTTCAGCTCCCTGACGTTGCCGGGCCAGTCATGATGCTTCAAGCGGCGCAAGGTGTCGCCGTCGAGTCCTTCGACCTGGAAGCCGTGTTTGCGGTTGAAGCCCTGGACGAAGAACTGAGCCAGCAGCGCGATATCGCCTTTGCGCCTGCGAAGCGGAGGGAGATGGACGTTGAAGACATTGATGCGGAAAAAGAGGTCTTCGCGCAGACGACCCTCTTTGAGCACTTTCTTGACGGGACGGTTGGTGGCGGCCAGGAGCCGCACGTCGAAGCTCTTCTCCTTCTTGCCCCCCAGCCTGCGGACGCGCCCTGTCTCCAGCACCCGCAGGAGCTTGGGCTGAAGGGATGTCGGCATCTCAGCAATCTCGTCGAGGAAGAGAATGCCTCCGTCAGCCATCTCGAAACAGCCGGCCCGGGATTCGTTGGCTCCCGTGAAGGCTCCTTTCACGTGACCGAAAATCTGACTCTCGATCAGATCCCGCGGGAAGGCTGCGCAATTGATGGTGATCAATGGCCCTTCGCTGCGGGCGCTCATCTTGTGAATGGTCTGAGCCACCAGTTCTTTTCCCGTCCCGCTCTCTCCCGTGATGAGCACCGAGGTGTCGTTGGCGGCCAGGACCTTGACCAAGTCGTAGACCTCGCGCATGGCCTTGCTGGCGCCCACGAAAGGTCCGAAGAGGGTCTGCGGTCCCAGTTTGGAAGCGAGACGAGCCACCGATTGGCGCAACTCGATTTCCTTGCCCACCCGCTCCAACTGATCGCGCAAGGGGTCCCAATCGACCGGAAGCACGACGTAGTCGGCGGCCCCGGCTTTGACGGTTTCCACGGCGTCATCGATATGGTCCTCCTCGGTCAGGACCACCACCGACCGGCGCTTCTGCAGCCCCGAGCCTGCCTCCTCGATCAATCTTCCAGGTGGCCAGCCCGAAAACTGGCGGCGAATCATCACGATGTCGGGTGAAAAAGCTTGCAGGGCCTTCTCCAAGGCTTGTGACGAATCGACTGCGCGCACGGAGTAGCCCCACATTCCGATCTTTTTCTCCAACTCGTGCGCCAACGAGTTTTCAGGCTCGGCGATCAAGACTCGAAGTTTGGCCATCGAGCGTACTATACCGGACTGAGCGCGTCTTGAATAAACAGCCTCCCGAGATGGCGGAGAGGCTAATCGGAAAGGGTGCGAGAGGCCTCCTGCAAGGATTCACGAAGCTGGCTCCAGGCTTGTTCGACTCCGGATCTCACAGCCTTGACCTCTTCGTCACTGACTTCTCTCAAGGACTCGACCATGTCGCGAACGGCTCGTTCTCGCCGTTCCAAGGAGTCGATCTGAGCTCGAACGCGCCGCTCGACTCCCTCCTCGCCTGCCTCCTTCTTCATGCGGGCGATGTCTTCCTCCCATTCATCCAGGCGGGCATTTTTCGCTCTGATGTATTCGCTGACTCGGTCCATGGTCCCTCCGTGGGCGCCTCCGCAACAGGATTCCCCGAGGCAGAGAGCAACCGTCGCTTTCTTCAAGAAAGCAAGGCACGTTCCACTCTTGCAAGGCAGGCCTGCCCCAGGCCGCCTTCAGATCAGAGAGGAACTAGGGAAACCTTCCCTAGAGAAATCCACCCCACCCTGGCGCCGGGACGGCGGAAAAATGGCGCCTAATAGCCTGCCAGACCTGGCACCGGTGTTGCGTAGAATGGCTCTGTGCGGCCGCTTCCGGGTTGAAAATAGAAAGGAACTTCCTTCATGCAAGAATGGATTCAGTCGATTCAATCGGTGGGCAACTTCCAACTCTTCACAGTCAGCGGCAACCAGATCACCGTGGGCGGACTGGCCGTCTTCCTGTTGACTCTGGTCTTGACCGTCTTCCTGGGCAGCTTCGTCAAGGGACTGATCCGAAGACGCTTCTCCAAGATCGACGAAGGACCCCGCTATACCCTGGCCCGTTTGTCCCAGTACGTGGTCTGGGTGGTGGGGTTGATGGTCGGACTTCAGGCCCTGGGAATCGAACTGACCGCCCTGATGGTGGTCGCCGGTACTCTCGGCATCGGCATCGGATTCGGCCTGCAGGACGTGGTGGCCGACTTTGTATCCGGCCTGGTGCTGCTGCTGGAGCGCCCTGTCAGAGTCAACGACTACATCACCACTGAGGACGACGTGCGCGGCCGCGTCGATTCCATCAACTTCCGCGTGACCCGCGTGCTCACCAACGACAACATCGCGGTCATCGTCCCCAATTCCGACTTGACCGACGACGCCGTCATCAACTGGTCGCACCGCGACGAACGGGTGCGCCTGCGCGTCCCGGTCGGCGTGGCTTACGGCAGCGATACGTCCCAGGTCAAGGACATCCTGCTGGAGGTGGCCGAGCAGAACGAGGAGGTGCTGGCGCAACCTCAACCGCAAGTGCGATTCGCCGAATTCGGCGATTCCTCGCTCAACTTTCAATTGCACGCCTGGACCGATCAGCCCAGCGGTCATTTCCGCATTACCAGCGACCTCAACTTCGCCATCGACGAGGCTTTCCGCCAAGCCGACATCGAGATTCCCTTTCCGCAGAGGGACCTGCATATCCGCACTTCGGACGGACTCAAGCCCCTGCGTGAAGTGATCGCCGATCAGCCCCAGCAGGCCTAGTCACCATCATCGTCGAAGAGCTTCTTTTGGTCCTTTGAGGGCGGTTTGGCGGGGGATTCCTCGTCGCCGTCCTGAGAAGCGTCCTCTTCTTCGGTGAGTTCGGCCAACTCCTCGGGATCGGCGCCCGTGCGGTTGCAGTAGATGCGCTCGGTGATGGCCTCGGCGCGCAGGGGAGCGTGCTTGGTGACGATGTTGCCGGCGGCTCCTCGGCCCTTGACCAGGTATTCTTCGAAATCTTCGTAGAGTTCGGTCTTGATGCGGGGCTTCTTCTTCAGCTTGATGAAGAGGTAGCGGCTCTCTTCGGCAGGCGCGAAGAAGAGCACCTGGGATTTCTTGCTCTTGCCCAGAGGGTAGACCCGGTCGCGGGTGACGCCTCCAGTGGTGAAGCGCTTCAGGTAGGTGTTGCCCGACTTGGGGTCGAAGTAGACCATGTTGAACACCTTGTCCTTGTCTTCAGGCGTGAAAACCTGTACGTGAAGGATGCTTTCGCCCACGTATTTCCTGGCCGCAACCTTGGAGATGATCAGCGAGCCGTCTTCGAGCACCGCCATCACGTCGTCGAGGTTGGCGCAGGGCCCCACCTCCTCCTGGCCTTTCATGTCGGTTCCGATGAATCCGCCCTTGCGGTCGACATAGAGTTTTTCCAACCGCTCTACGACTTCCACCGCCTGAACGGTCTCGAAACTCTCCAGCGCGGTCTTGCGCTCCCGTCCCTGACCGTATTTCTCCAGCAGGTGATCGAAGTAGTCGATCGTGTATTGGGTCACGTTGCGCAGGTGCTTCTTGACCTGCTCGAGTTCCTCGTCGATGGCCAGCAACTCTTCGCGGGCCTTTTCGGCGTCCCAGGCGCTGATACGCCGGATCTTGACCTCGGTAAGCATCTCCAGGTCATCGCGGGTGACTTGGCGCCGAAGCTTGTCCCTGTGGGGTTCCAGTCCCTTGTCGATCTCTTCCAGCACCGACTCCCAGGTCTTGCACTTTTCGATGCGCAGGTAGATGCGGTTTTCGACGAAGATCTGCACCAGGCTCTTGTGGTGCCATCGCACCTCCAGCCGTTCCCGCTGTACGTCCAGGTCGCGGCGCAGCAAGGCCCGCGTCCGCTCGGCGTTCTCGGTCAGCATCTCCGAAACCGTCATGGTGCGCGGCTTGCCTTCGAAAATGACGTTGCAGTAGGAGGTCAGCGCGGTTTCGCATTCGGTGAAGGCGTAGAGCGCGTCGATGGCCTTGTCCATGTCATATCCGCGCTGGAAAGTAACCACGATCTCGACATCAGCGGCGGTATTGTCATCCACCTTGGAGACTTTGATCTTGCCCTTGTCGTTGGCCGCCAGGATGGAGTCGATCAAAGCTTCGGTGGTGGTTCCGTAGGGGATCTCGCGGATGACGATGGCTTTTCCGGGGCCTTCCTCCATGCGGGCTCTGACCCGTACGCGGGAACCGGGAGCTCCGTCCTGGTAGGCCGACACGTCGGCCAGGCCGCCGGTGGGGAAGTCGGGAAAGACCTGGAAATCCTGGCCGCGCAGGCAGGCCTTCTGGGCTTCCAGCAGTTCGATGAAGTTGTGGGGCAGGATGCGGGTCGAGAGTCCTACGGCGATGCCTTCGGTCCCGCTGGCCAGAAGCAGCGGAAAGCGCACGGGAAGGCACACGGGCTCCTTGTTGCGTCCGTCATAAGAGCGCTGGTAGTCGGTGAGATGGGGCGCGAAGACCACTTCCTTGGCGAAGGGGGTCAGGCGGGCTTCGATGTAGCGGGCGGCGGCGGCGGGATCGTTGGTCACCGGATCGCCCCAGTTGCCTTGAGTGTCGATGAGCAATCCGCGCTGCCCCATTCCCACCAGGGCCGCGTAGATGGAAGCGTCGCCATGGGGGTGATACTTCATGCAGTGACCCACGATATTGGCCACCTTGTTGTAGCGTCCGTCTTCGTTCTCGAAGAGGGAATGGAGAATGCGCCGCTGAACCGGCTTGAGTCCGTCGGCCAGATCGGGAATGGCGCGGTCGGTGATGACGTAGGAGGCGTACTGCAGAAAGTAGCCCTCGTAGGTCTCGGGGACGCGCAAGTCCTCCCGCGGCTGGGGCAACTCGGGAACGGGCTGGGTCTGTTTTTTCTTGGCCATGGACGGGATCTCGGGGCCAGCCTCAGGAGCCCTCGGCTCCCACCAGGTCAACCGGCTCGGTCACCAGGTTTTCCATGATGAATTCCTTGCGCTGAGGCGTGTTCTTACCCATGTAATAGCGCAGATGCTCCTTGATGGAGGGCATGTCCTGGGGCAGCTTGACTCGGTCGAGGCGCAGTTCCTGACGGAGGAAGAGAGTGAATTCCTGGGGCGAAATCTCGCCCAATCCCTTGAAGCGGGTGATCTCGGGCTTGCCCCGCAGCTTGTCGAGGGCCTGCGACTTCTCTTCCTCGCTGTAACAGTAGATGGTCTCTTTCTTGTTGCGCACCCTGAAAAGGGGCGTCTGCAGCACGTAAACATGCCCCTTGCGCACCAACTCGGGGAAGAACTGCAGGAAGAAGGTGAGCAGCAGGAGGCGGATATGCATGCCGTCCACGTCGGCGTCAGTGGCGATGATGACGTAGTTGTAGCGCAGATCCTCCAGGTCGTCCTCGATGCCCAGGGCGTGCTGCAGCAGGTTCAGTTCTTCGTTTTGGTAAACCACCTTCTTCGACATCCCGAAGCAATTGAGGGGCTTGCCCTTAAGGGAGAAGACGGCTTGGAATTCCGGGTTGCGGGCCTTGTTGATGCTGCCCGAGGCGCTGTCGCCTTCGGTGATGAACAACTGGGAGAGTTCTCCCAGCTTGCTCTTGGGATCATTGAAGTGCTGCTTGCAGTCGCGCAGTTTCTTGTTGTGGACGTTGGCTTTCTTCTGGCGCTCCTTGGCCAGCTTCTTGATGCCCGCCAGGTCGCGGCGCTCTTTCTCGTTGCGCTGAATCTTGGCCCATAGCTTTTTGGCCGTCTCGGGCTGCTTGTGGAGTTGATTGACCAGGGTGCTGCGCACGAATTCCACCAGCCACGCCCGCACTGTGGGGCCCTCGGGAGTGACCGTGGTGCTGCCCAGCTTGGTCTTGGTCTGGGACTCGAAGACCGGCTCGTGGATGCGCACCAGGACCGCTCCGGCCACGCCTCCCCGTACGTCGGCGGCCTCCAGGTCTTTGTTGAAGAACTCCTTGACGGCCTTGAGGATGCCTTCGCGGAAGGCCGACTGATGGGTGCCGCCGTCGCTGGTGTACTGGCCGTTGACGAAAGACTGGTAGGACTCGCCGTAGTTCTCGGTGTGGGTCAGGGCGTACTCGATTTCCTCGTCCTTGACGTGGATGACGGGATAGAGAGCCCCCTCTTTGACCTCGTTCTGGAGCAGGTCGCGGAGCCCCTTGTCGCTGGAGATGACTTGGCCGTTGAAGTCGAGCTTGAGTCCCTGGTTGAGGTAGGCGTAGGTCCAGAGGCGCTCTTCAACCAGTTGGGGATCGAACTTGTATCCCTTGAAAACCGAGGCGTCGGGAACGAAGCGGATGCGCGTCCCCTGGCGCTCTTTGCTGGGCTCGGGACGGTACTCCTTGACCAGGTCGCCCCGGCGGAATTCGGCCCGCTTGAGCTTGCCGTCGCGGATCGATTCCACCAGGAAGGAAGCCGAAAGCGCGTTGACGGCCTTGGTGCCCACGCCGTTAAGCCCCACCGTGCGGTAGAAGGCGCCCTTGTCGTACTTGGCTCCGGTGTTGATCTTGGCCACGCATTCCACCACCTTGCCGTGGGGAATTCCCCGCCCGTAGTCGCGCACCGCGGCCCAGTCGTCCTCCACGTGGATCTCGATTCTCTTGCCCGCTCCCATGAGGAACTCGTCGACGCTGTTGTCGAGCACCTCTTTGAGCAGAACGTAGATTCCGTCGTCGAACTGGGTGCCGTCTCCCAGGCGTCCGATGTACATGCCCGGACGGGTGCGGATGTGCTCCTTCCAGTCCAGCGAGCGTATGTGTTCCTCGGTGTATTCAGCTACCGCGCTGAGATTGCTAGCCACCTCTCCATCATAACAAGCCCCGCTGTCGTGAGACTGAGGTTGCAGGCCCCGCCCTCGACCTGCTACCCATCTGGCATGCACCATGACCTGCATCGCTGGGACCTGACGCCCAAAGAAGCCGTGCAACTGCAGAGGGAACTGTGCCGCAGGGTGCGCACCGACTTGCAGGTGGGGAATCCGCGGCGGGTGGCGGGAGTGGACGTCAGCTATGACAAGGAGAGCGGCGAGTCCTTCGCCACGGTGGTCGTTCTGAGCTTTCCCCAATTACAGGTGGTGGAGGAGCAGATCTCGAGCCTGCCGACTCCCTTTCCCTACCTGCCGGGGCTGCTCAGCTTCCGCGAGATTCCCGCCATCCTGCCCGCCTTCGCGAAGCTGCAGGGCCGGCCCGATCTGGTCTTCGTGGACGGCCACGGCCAGGCCCATCCCCGCCGCATGGGCATCGCCACCCACCTGGGCCTGTGGTTGGAAATGCCCACCATCGGCATCGGCAAGTCCCGCCTCTGCGGAGAGCATTCCGTCCCCGCTGCTCAAAGGGGTTCCATCGCGCCTCTCCTCGACAAGGGCGAAGAGATCGCGCTGGTGCTGCGCAGCCGCGACAATGTCAAGCCCATCTACGTTTCCTCAGGATACGGCCTGCCGCTGGCTGAATGCCTGCGCTGGACCCTGCAATCGCTGACCCGCTACCGCCTGCCCGAACCTATCCGCCAGGCCGACCGCTACGCCGCCCTGGCCAAGAAAGCCGGGTTCAGCTAGCCGCTCAGCGGGAGCCGGGACGGGAGAGCAGAGATTGGACGGCATCGCCGGGCTCGGTGCCGAATCCCTCCAGGAGGAAGCGGATGTTGGCCCGCACGTCACGGCTCTCTTTGCGCCGGATCAGCCAGAGGGCGCAGCGGACGTGAAGCTTGCGGCCTTCCAGACGGCGCTGGGAGGCCAGCACCACTCCGTCCAGCGAGCGCAGCAACTCGCGCTGCTGTTGGCTGTTGAGGGTAGAGAGATCCTTGGCCACCTTCCAGGCGGCTCGCCCGGCGGCGCGCGTGCTGAACAGGATGAAGCGCTCCTTGCGCCGCTGCCCCAGGCGGTCCAGCAGTCCGATCCAGGGAGAGATCACCACGATGCGCCGCTGCACCTGTGCCACCATCTCCTGCAGGATGCGGCGCAGGCGCCGGTAGTCCTCTTCGATTTCCTTGAGGCGGGCCGGGGTGGGGGCCACCCGGTTGACGGCGATGCCCAGGTCGAGGTTGACGTGGGCGTTGAGAGCCAGCAGCAGATGTTGGAGAATGATGAAGCGCTTGCTTCGGGTCGCCTGGAAAGCCGACCGCCAGCAACGGGCCAATCCGTTCTCCTGGCGGTAAGACCCGAGGGCGTCCAGATAGCGGCAACTGAGAGCCTTGAGCAGAGCGGCCGTCCGCTCGGCGTCGACAAAATAGCCGCGCTCGATAGCGATCTCGACCTCGCGCACCAGCCGGTGGTTAAAAGCGGCGAAGTAACCGATGCGGTCATTTTTACGCAGCGCTTCCTGCACAACTTGGTCGAGCTTGCCCAAAATCTGCCCTGTGGCCCCGTCTTGCACCGTAGCTTTCCCCCTGGCGCTGCGGTCTTGTCATGACTGGAATCGTTTCATAGTTTAGAGACGCGAGCGACGCTCGACAAGGGGCCGATTGCACTTCAATCGATTTCCTGAAGCCGTTGGTTGATTACTGGAAAGTGTGATTTGATCCCTTGACTGGCCGATCGGGATTGGGCTATTCGGTGCTAAGGCCACCAGGTGGCCAACAAGTTTATACACGAATCAAGTTTCAGCGACCGCCCTGAAGGCCTGATGGCTCTCGGCGGTATGAGGCTGCTCGCTATAGTCTAGGAGGAAACGTGCGATACACCGTTGAAAAGCCCTTGCGGCTGTGCCTTTGGTCGGGTCCCCGAAACGTCTCGACCGCCCTCATGTACGCCTTCGCCCAACGCGACGATACCCGTGTCTTCGACGAACCCCTTTATGCCCACTACCTGGCAGTGACCGGCGTCGACCATCCCGGTCGCGAGGCTGTCCTGGCCGATCAGGACCGCGACGGCAACAAGGTCGTGCGCCAGGTGGTGATGGGACGCCACAACAAACCGGTGCTGTTCTTCAAGATGATGGCCCACCACCTGATTCAGCTTGACCGCACCTTCTTGGCCAGCACCGCCAATGTCTTCCTGATCCGCGATCCGCGCGAAATGCTCCCCTCGCTGGCCCAGCAGGTCGAGCATCCTAAACTGGGCGATACCGGATTAGCCATGCAGTCCAAACTGATCGGCCAGTTGCACCGGCTGGGCGAGGACCCGCCGGTATTGGACGCCAAAGAACTTCTCATCGATCCGCAAGGCGTGCTGCGCACGCTTTGCGAACGCCTGGAGATCGATTTTCAGCCCGCCATGCTGGAGTGGTCCAGCGGAGGACGTCCTGAAGACGGCATATGGGCTCCTCACTGGTACCACAACGTGCACCGTTCCGAGGGATTCAAGCCCTATCAGGGCAAAGACGACCCCTTTCCACGCGACCTGCTCTCCGTCCTGGAGGACTGCCGTCCTCATTACGATTACATGCGCCAGTGGATCATCCGCGCTCAGCGCTGAGGTTGACGGCAAGCTGCGGCCCGCCTCCGATGTTGAATCCAGACCTGTGTCCTGCGACAATGAGGCGGACTGGGCAGAGGTTTCGAAGGGGGCCGGGCGGAGGGCGATTCGGGCTCTGCCGGGCTGGAAGGCAACGCGGCAAGTCGGAATGAGGTTTTTCGTTGATCCTGACTCTCTTGGTGGCAAGCGCACTCCTAACGGCGGCTCAACCTTTCCAGCCGGAATCAGATCTGGCGTCCATTGAAGGGCGCGTTTCCTCACGCCAGGACGGAGCTTTTTTGCCCGGAGCGTCGGTAGAGATCTTGACCGTTCCGGGCGGCCAAGCGGCGGCCAGCGTGGTGAGCGACGATGAGGGACGTTATCGGGCCGGCGGACTGGCGGCGGGGCGCTACCAGGTCAGCGCTTCTTTCGACGGATTTCAAACCACGGAGAGCGAGGAATTCGACCTGCCCGCAGGAGGACTGCGCCAGGTCGACCTGGCCCTGCCCATCGAGTCGCTGCGGGAAAACGTCGAAGTCATCGGTGCGGCCCAAGACCGGCAAGGCGGCACTTCCACCCAATCGCTGCAAGGCGAGTTGGCCGATATCGCCCCCGTCAAGGGAGACGATTTCTCGGCCCTGCTGCCGCTGCTGCCGGGAGTGGTGCGCGGGGTAGACGGCCGCCTGGTGATGAACGGCGGCACCCCCACCCAAACCAGCTACGTCATCAACAACTCCACCAACATCACCGACCCCTCCTCGGGCAACCTGGGCTTCACGCTGCCCACCGACGCCGTGGAAAGCGTAGAGGTGCTTTCCAATCCCTACGCCGCCGAGTTGGGACGCTTCTCCTCCGGCATCACCAACATCCTCACCCGTCAAGGCAGCAACAGGTGGCGTTTTCTGGTCAACAATTTTCTTCCCCGCCCCAAGTTCCGCGACGGAACGCTGATGGGAATCGGAGGATTCACGCCCCGTTTTCTGGTGCGGGGTCCGCTGGTCAAAGACCGCCTTTTCCTGGCCCAGACTTTACAGTACCGCTACCTGATCACCGACGTCCCCTCGCTCCCCCCGCTGGAATCGGACACGCGCCTGGAAAGCTTTTCCAGCTTCACCCAACTGGACGCCAACCTCAACGAGAGCAACTACCTGTCGGCCTTTGTCTCCGTCTTTCCCCGCAAGCTCGACTTCGTCAATCTCGACACCTTCAATCCCCGGCCCGTGACCCCCAACCTGCACGAGAGGGGTTACCAGGTGGGACTCTCGGAGCGGTTCGTCATCAACCCCTCGGCGGTTCTGGAGTCGACGGTCAGCTTCAAGGACTACGACGTCGACATCTTCGGACAAGGCTTGGGAGAGATGTTCCTCAACGTGGAGGAGAACAGCGGCAACTTCTACAACATCCAGCGCCGCCGCACACGCAGCTGGCAGCTTGTGGAATCGCTCAGCCTGCAGAAGAGCGGGTGGTCGGGGGAGCACCTCTTCAAGTTCGGATTCGACTTGCTCACCGCCTCCTACGACGGGCTCTCCCAGAGCCGTCCGGTCAACGTGGTCCGCCAGGACGGGACCCTGAGCCGGCGCATCACCTATTCGCCGGCCGCTTCCCAGCGCGTCCGCAACACCGATTTCGCTTTCTTCGCCCAGGACCGCTGGCGTATCAACGACCGACTGCTGATGGAGTTCGGAGCCCGGGTCGACCGCGACGGCGTCTTCCAGCGAACCAACCTGGCGCCCCGCTTCGGATTCGCCATAGGCCTGCTGCCCGATGGCAAGGGCATTCTCAGGGGCGGCGCCGGACTCTTTTACGACCACGTGCCCCTGACGGTGGAAGCCTTTCCCGACTTCGAGCTGCGCAGCGTGGCGCGCTTCGCCGAAGACGGCCAAACGCCCTTGGGTCCGCCTACCACCTTTCGCCACGTACTGGCCGACGACTTGCGCACGCCCTACTCCTTTACCTGGAATATCGAATACGACCACCGCATCCGCCCCAACTTGCTCTTCAAGACCAATTTCCTGCGCCGCCAGGGGCACCACGAAATCCTGGTGGACCCGCTGGACGGCGCCGACCCCAGGCTGCGAGTGGACAGCCGCGGACGCTCGCGCTTTTGGGAGGTGGAATTGACGACGCGCTGGGACTATTCCGAGGACAGCTATCTGATCGCTTCTTACCTGCGCTCAAAGGGCGAGCGCGACCTCAATGATTTCGACCAGTTCTTCGGAAACTTCCGCGATCCCATCATCCGGCCCAACGAATACTCCCTGGGCAACAACGACGTCACCGACCGCTTCCTGCTGCAGGGGACCTGGATGCTGCCCGGCGACTGGATCTTCTCTCCGGTTGTGGAATGGCGCTCCGGCTTTCCCTTTTCGACCTTGGACGAGGACCGCAACTTCGTGGGCCCGCGCAACCGGGCCGGACGCTTCCCCAACCTGATCACGCTGGACGTCGATGTTCAGAGGTGGTTCACCATCAAGGGCATCCGGGCCCGCATCGGCATCCGCATCTTCAATTTCTTCAACACCTTCACGCCCCGCGACGTGCAGAACATCGTCGACTCGCCGCGCTTCGGCACCTTCTTCAACACCAACGAGCGGAGCTTCGGGGGCACCTTTCAGATCGAACCCTAGGGACCTTGGGTCAACAACCGACTCCCAATCACCAACTCACAAGTTGGGAGTGGCTCTTTGGGGTTTGGCGGTCGGGAAGCTTTTGGGAATGGCCGAAAAACAGCCCTGGGCCAGCATCCGTTCGGCCTCGTCGCGGGCCTGGGGGGTATCGATGTCGATCCACAGGTTGGACCCGATGTCCCAGGTTTCGACATGACTCTGGCGGGCCAGCGACAGGATGCCTCCGCTGAGGGAGGCGTCGCCCCGGTTGCGGCTGTCGCGCATGGCCCAGAAGACGGTGGGAGAGAGGCTGAACATGCCGGTGTCGACGGCATTATAGTCGTCGAGGTTCTTGCCCAGGTCCTGGATGCAGTTGTCCACGCAGTGGACCTTGGTGGCGTCCTGCAAATCGAAGACGTCGGAGAGCTTGGAATCGGTGGCCAGAATGCCCCCGTGCTCGGGTACTTCCCGCTCCAGCAGGGCCCGCAGAGTGGCGGGTTGAAAGAGGTGGTCGGACATGAGCAGCAGAAAGGAGGATTCCACCAAGTCCTCCACGGCCAGCAGCGAGACGCCGTTGGGGCGGTCGTAGAGAGGATTGTGCACCCATTCGATGGGAAGCCCGTGGTAGGACTCGAATTGCCGGCGGATCTCCAGGCCCCGGTACCCCACCACGATGAAAACCCGCTCCAGGCCGCATTCCTCCAGCCATCCGAGGATGTGACCCATCAACGGCTGATCGCCGACCTCGACTAACGGCTTGGGCAGATCGGCGGCGGAGGCCATGCGGCTTCCGTTGCCGGCAGCCAGGATGACGGCTTGCCTAACTTTCCCCTCGTGCATGCGCTCTACCTCGTGTGCGTGTCCGTCCGTCCCCAGCCGACAAATCGCGTTCCCTGCACAGCCCTTCCTTCGGCCACCGTGCGCGTACCGCCCGGCGGCGGTGTTGGGACGGCGTTTGAGTCGGGGAGTATAACAGCCTTATCCGTCGTAAGGAATACCTAACGTCTTTTTCAGCCCCCCTGCTGGCGCAAAAACTGAGGTTTCCCAGTGATTTGAGCCTTGGTGTAGAGGATGCGGTGGACCACTGTCCAATTGCCCAACACGGCCATCACCCAGAGCACCGGCTCCATGTGGTAGAAGGAGCCGATGATGAGCAGCACGATGCGCTCGGGCCGCTCCAGGAATCCTACCTTGCACTTGGGGATCAGGCATTCGGCCCGGGCCCGCGCGTACGAGATCAGCACCGACGCCATCATCACCACTCCGATCAACACCACGTAAGGCAGGCGGTCGGTTCGTCCGTAGTGCATGAGCAGTCCCAGCAAGATGATGAGGTCGGAGTAGCGGTCCATGATGGAATCGAAAAAGGCTCCGAATTCGGAGACGGAATTAGTGGCTCGAGCCACCATGCCGTCCACCATGTCGAAGAGCCCCGCCACGATGAGAATGAATCCCGCCAGAGTAAAGTCCCCATCCGAATAGGCGAAGGCGAAAGCCACCGCCAAACTGACCAGGAAGCCCAAAAAGGTCAGCCGGTTGGGAGTGATGCGCAGAAAGGCCAACAGCTTGACGATGGCCCGCAGGATCACTTGGGCGCCTTGTCCGATTTTCTCTGTGATCATGGTGAGGTAGGATACCACGGCCATTCAAGGCCGCCTATGCTGCAACTAGCAAGGGCCGCCAAGCAAGGCCGCGATCCTAGAACAACTCGAACTTGATGGTCAGAAAACGTTTGGGGTTCTGCCGGAAATCATAGAGCAGCTTGACCATTTCGCTGGAGAGTTCGTTGACGTTGCGATAAAGCTGTTCGTCCTTGGCCAGCCGCCCCAAGGTGCCGCGTCCTTGCTCCACGTCCTCCAGAATGGCGGAGAGGCGGTCGATGGAATCGCGCAGGTCGGTGTAAAGCTGCTCGTCCTTGGAGAGCTTGCCCAGGGTTCCCTCGCCGCGCTGCATGCGGGCGGTGATCTCTTCCACGTTGCCCAGCATGCGGTTGGCCTTGTCGTAGACCTCGCGCTCGTTGATCAGCCTGCCGATAGTGCCCTGGCCCTCCTGAACGGCCTTCAGGACCTTGCCCACGTCGTCGGTCATGGCCACCACCTTGTCGTGCAGTTCGCGGCTCTGGATCAGGGTAGGAATGGTGCCTTCCCCTTCGGTCACCTCGCGCAGCAAGCGGGCCGCTTCGTCGGCGGTCTGGCGGGCTGATTCGACGGCCGCGTTGAGGTTGTTGTAGAAGGAGGGGTCGTTGAAGAAGCGTCCCACCGAGCCCTCGCCTTCCTCGAACTGGTCGATCAGCCTCACCAGCTTGCCGGAGAGCAGTTCGAAGTTGGCCAGCACGTCGTTGGCTCCCGTGATGAGTTCCTGGAAGCCCGACTGGGTCTGACCGGTGATGACCACCACTTCGCGCTCTTCGGTGCCGAAAGCGCCGTCCACCAGTTCGGTGACGACGGGAGGCTGCTCATCGGTCCGTCCCAGGGAGATTTCGATGTACTTGTCGCCCAACAAGCCCACGTTGCCCAGCGAGATGCTGCTGTCGTTGCGGATCCAGTCGCGGTGCTGCTCGGTCAACTGCATGTAGACGGCGATATTCTGGATCTGTGCTCGCGCCTGCTCGATGTCTTCCCGCGCCGATTCCAGGTCGCTTTCCAGGTCGTCGCGGCGGTCCCGGGCGTCCTCCAGGCGCCTCAGGGCCTGGCGGGCGGCTTCCGAGTCGGCTCCCGCGTCGGCCACCGCAGCCTGATAGTCGGCCTCCAGCCGGGAGGCGTTCTGCTGGGCGGCCTGCACCTGGTTCTGCAGGGTGGCGGCCTGGCTGTTGAGGAGGTTGAGGCGGGCCAGGGTCTGCTGGTTGGTCTGGGTGTCGGGAATGACCCCGGCGGGCGACATTTCCACCCGCGTGATGTTGCCCACCTCCACTCCGCCCAGACGCACGATGTCGCCGGGCTTGAGCCCTGAGACGTTGTTCAGGTAGGTCTTGGCGATGAAGGTTTTCTCGAAAAGTCCCACCTGGGTGCCGATGGTGAAGATGGCCACCGCCAGGATGGCGCAGGCCACCACCACGAAGATGCCGACTCTCAGTTCCGAGAACGTGGGGCGCCGTTTTCCTTCCATGATTCCACTTCCCTTCGAGGCCCTCAGTCGAGGAACTCCTTGACGTATCCGTCGTCGAATTCGCGCAGCAGTTCGTCGGGCCCCTCGAAGAGGACCCGTCCTTCCTTAAGCATGACGAAGCGCGTGTTGATGAGGCAGAACTCCCCGTTTTCACGCCTGAAGCGGGTCTCGCCTTCCTCATCGACGGTGGCGATCTCGCTGGCCAGGATCATGGCCGTGGTCAGATCGTGAGTGACCAGGATGGAGGTCACCCCTTCCAGATCGCGCAGTTTCATAATCAGTTCCGAGATGGTCCGGCTGGTGATGGGGTCCAGTCCGGCCGTCGGTTCGTCGTAGAGCACGATGCGCGGTTTTCCGGCCAGCGCCCGGGCGATGCCCACCCTGCGGCGCATGCCGCCCGAGAGTTCCGAGGGCATCATGCCGACAGCGTGCTCCAGTCCTACGAATCCCAGCACCTGGTGGACGATGGACTCGACCTCCTGGTGGCTGTGACGACCCTCCTCGATAAGCCGGTAGCCCACGTTTTCGCCCACGGTCAGCGAATCGAAAAGAGCGCCTTCTTGAAAGACCATGCCGATCTGCCGCCGCAAGGGCATCAGATCTTCCTCTTCCACCTCGGTAATGTCTTCGCCGTCCACATAGACCCGTCCGCTGTCGGGCTTGACCAGGCCCAGAACCATCTTGAGGATGGTGGACTTGCCCGATCCGCCTCCGCCCAGGATGACTTTGGTCTCGGCGGGCTGCAGGGACATTGAAAAATCGTCCAGCACCCGCTCCCCGGCGAACGTCTTGGTCACATGTTCAAAACGGATCATGCTCAATATCTCAGGTCTTGCATCACTTTGGTCAAGAAGAAATCGGCCACGATCACCAAGATGGATGCCGTGACCACTGCTTTCGTCGTCGCTTCTCCGACCCCCCGCGTTCCTCCCTTGGTGCTGAGTCCGCGGTAGCAGCCCACCATGCCTACGATGAAGCCGAAGAAAATGGGCTTGACCAGCCCTTCCAGAGCATCGTTGTAGTCGATGGCCCGCAGTGCCGTGGTCCAGTAGAGGTTGGTGTTGAGATTGAGCTTGTAGAAAGACACGATCCATCCGCCCAGCAGTCCGAAGAGGTCGGCCAGAACGGTCAGCAGGGGCATGGTGGTGACGCAGGCGATGACGCGGGGCGTGACCAGCTTCTTGGAGGGATCGGTTCCCAGCGCCCGCATGGCGTCGACCTGCTCGGTGACTACCATCGAACCCAGTTGCGAAGCGATCCCGGAGCCCACCCGTCCGGCCAGCATCAGGGCCGAGAGCACGGGACCCAGTTCGCGGATGAGAGAAAGCGACACCAGTTGGCCGGTCAGGTTGACGGCCCCGAAGGCCTTCAACGAGTTGGCGCTCTGCAGGGCCAGCACGCCTCCGGTGAAGAATCCGGTCAGGATGATGATGCCCAGCGAACCCACCCCGATGGCGTCCATCTGAATGAGCGTGTCTTGAAAGTAGCGCGGACGACGGAAGATGTTGGTCACCGCGCGCACGCCCAGAAGGGTAAAGTCTTGAACTTCCTGCAGCGCTTTGTAGATAAAATCCATGTAACAACCGTTCCCGAGACCCGTGGGCGCTCAACCGTCCTCTAACAGATGTTTCGGGAGCGGCATCGTCGCATCGAATCGTGAGGCGGGCGGATGCCGTCACAGGCAGGCGGCGCCAGCCGGAGCGTCCCTATTGTGCGACGGGCGCAGCTTACCTCAACGAGTTTAACAGATGCCCGAGAGGTGACAGGATCATGGTCCTGAACCCTTTTGCAGTGGCGGAGCCAAAGACGGTATTCTGAAGGCTGGAAAGAGCCATGATTCGCGAGATCATCAAGTATGGGCGTCCCGAACTCGTCACCAGGTCGGAGAGGGTGGAAGAGTTCGACGACGATTTGCGCAAACTGGCCTCGGACATGCTGGAAACGATGTACGACGCCGAGGGCGTGGGACTGGCGGCCCCCCAGTTGGGCATCAACAAACGGCTCATCGTAGTCGACGTGACATCGGGTCGGCAAGCGGGCAACCAGGTTGTGCTGGTCAATCCCGAGATCACCTCTTCTGAAGGCTCTCAGGTGGGTGAAGAAGGCTGTT
Organism: Acidobacteriota bacterium; assembly: GCA_035471785.1. Taxonomy (NCBI): domain Bacteria; kingdom Pseudomonadati; phylum Acidobacteriota; species Acidobacteriota bacterium. Next base: position 104,199 of record DATIPQ010000005.1, on the reverse strand, counting down.
TGAGCATTCCCGGGTTTACGGCCAACGTTGAACGTCCCATGCGCGTCACAATCCAGGGCCACGATTTGCAGGGCGAGCCGCTGGAGATGGAAGCCGAGGAGTTTCTGGCCCGCGCCCTCTGCCACGAAATCGACCACCTGGAGGGAATCCTCTACCTGGACCGGATTTCGCCCCTCAAGCGCCAGATGATCAAGCGCAAGATCAGCAAGATGATGAAGGCCGGCGAGTGGTAAGGCGGCCTGCCTCAAGGCGGAAGCGGGATCGGATCCCCATGAAGGAACCCTGGTATCGGAAAGGCTTGTGCTTCGAGTGCACGCGCTGCGGCCACTGCTGCGGGGGCGAGCCGGGCGTGGTCATCGTCAGCCACCCGGAAGCTGCAGCTCTGGCCCGGCGGCTCGAGATGGACGAAGCCGGCTTCCGCCGCCGCTACCTCCGCCGCCTGCCCAACGGCGCCTACAGCTTGAAGGAAAAGGAAAACTACGACTGCGTCTTCTACCGGCGGGGACTCGGCTGCACGGTTTATTCAGACCGTCCCCGTCAATGCCGTACTTGGCCCTTTTGGGGCAAGATCGTGAAGTCGCGGCGTGACTGGGAGGCGACGGCGCGCAAGTGCCCGGGCATGAACCGGGGACGCCGTCACTCGGCCGCCGAGGTCGAATCCAGGGCGCTGCAGGACGGTACCTTGGGGGCTATGGATTGAGCATTCGAACGGTTTTCTTGGGAACGCCCGATTTCGCCGTCCCTTCCCTGCGGACGCTGTTGAACCTGAAGGAGGTGGAAGTGTCGGGGGTGCTGACTCAGCCCGACCGTCCGGCGGGGCGGGGGCGCAAGCTGACCCCTCCTCCCGTCAAGGTGAAGGCTTTGGATGCGGGAGTGCCCGTGTACCAGACCCGTTCGCTGCGCAAAGATCCTCAGGCCCTGCAATGGCTTAAAGAGCGTCATCCGGACATCCTGGTCGTGGCGGCTTTCGGCCAGATCCTGCCGCCCCGGTACTTCGAACTGCCTCCTCACGGCACCCTCAACGTTCACGCCTCGCTGCTGCCCAAGTACCGGGGCGCTTCTCCCATCGCCAAGGCCATCATGGAGGGGGAGGAAGAAACCGGCATCACCATCATGCTCATCGAGGAGGGGCTGGACACGGGACCCATGCTGAGCCGTCGCCGGGTGCCCATCCCCGTCAATATCACGCGCGGCGAACTGGAGCCCATCCTGGCCGAGGAGGGGGCGCAACTGCTGGCGGAGACCCTGCCGCGCTGGGTGGGGGGAGAGATCGAGGCTCAACCCCAGGACGACGCCCAGGCCAGCCTGGCTCCCATGATGAAGAAGTCCGACGGCGCGGTGGACTGGAGATGGAGCGCCCGCCGCGTCCACGACCACATCCGCGCCCTCAATCCCTGGCCCGGCGCCTATACCAGCCTGCGCGGAGAGGACCTCAAGCTGTGGGCCAGCCGGCTGCGGGGCGCGGCCGCGGCAAAGGGGCAGGAGGATGCGCTGCCGGGACAGATCACCAACGTGGCCTCGCCGGGGCTGAGCGTCCGCTGCGGAGACGGGCAGGACCTGCTGCTGACCCTGGTTCAGCCTCCCAACCGCAAGCGCCTGGCGGCTTACGATTTCGCCAACGGATACGCCTTGCGTCCAGGGCAGGTCCTGGGAGAGCCGGCCCCAGCTTCAAACAGGTGATCCCAGCCATGTCCGATTCGACTCCCGACCCCAGGATCGCGGCCGTCCGACTGCTGCAGCGGCTCTCCGCCCCCGGAAGCCACCTGGGCTCCCTCAGCCGGCAACCCGAATTCCAGGCGCTGGCGGATCGCGACCGCCGCTTCCTCATGCAGCTCGCATACGGAGTGGAACGCGAGCGGGGAAAGCTCGACTTCTATATCAGCCGGCTCTCCAAGCGTCCTCTGCACAAGCTCGATGCGCCAGTGCTGTGGATTCTGCGCCTGGCCCTCTTTCAGATACTCAACCTGCGCGTTCCTCAGAGAGCGGCGGTTCATGAAGCCGTCGAGTCCTGCCGCCGCCTGGGAGTGACCTCGGCGGGGGGGTTCGTCAACGCCCTGCTGCGCCGCTTCCTGCGTCAGCAACCGCCCCTGCCTCAAGGCCGCCGGGCGGAGGACTTGGCGGTCCGCACCAGCCATCCCTTGTGGCTGGTGCGCCGCTACCTCAAGCGCTTCGGTTGGCGGCGGGCGGAACGGCTCCTGCACGTCAACAATTCGCCTCCCGAGTCCTGTTTCTGGGTCAACACCCGGCGCCAAAGCCTGCGAGAGATGGGCCGCCTGTTGGAGGAAGCGGGCATCGGCTACAGTCCATGGCCCGATTTGCCTGAGGCGCTCAAAGTGGACGCGTCGCTGGCGGCGCACCGGTTGGCCGAGGAGGGACGCGGCTTTTTCATGGACGCCGGAAGTCAACAAGTCCTGCACGGTCTGGATCTGGAGGAGACACGGCTCGTGGCCGACGTCTGCGCCGCGCCCGGCAGCAAGGCCTTCCTGCTGGCGGCGCGCATGCCCTCGGAAGCCCGACTTTACGCCTGCGACCGCTCCTTTCGGCGACTTGGCCAGGCCCAGCGGCGGCAGCGCAGCCTGCGCTTGCCCGGCCTCGCTTTCATCCAGGCCGATTGGCGCCGCGGAAGCGTGCTGGCGCCTCGTTGCGATTTCATCCTGGCCGACGTTCCCTGCAGCGGACTGGGCACCCTGCGCTCCAATCCCGATATCCGCTGGAAGTTCCAGGAGGCCGACCTGGCGCGCCTGCAGCGCCTTCAGTCCGACATCTTGGCCAACGCCTACGGCAGCCTGCGTCCCGGAGGGCGGTTGCTCTATGTCACCTGCTCCTCGGAAGAAGAGGAGAACGAGCAGGTGGTCGAAGCTTTTCTCGACTCTGATCCACAGGCCCGATTGCTCCAGCCCTTCGAGTTTTCCTTGCACTCTCGCCGTCCTGGAGACGCCTTTTTCTCGGCACTCCTGGGCAAGCCCGGGCAGGACTACTAGGCCAACGGCAGGGAGGCCCTGGGGAGTCGCTTGTCGGGGCTTGGGAGTTGCGAAGCTGTGGTAAGCTTTGGCGGATGGCGGAACGCGACAATGAAACCCCTCGGCAGACCGCGCCGAAAGATGCCGAGGCGCCCGCGGGCAAGGAGAGCCGGGATCGGTCTCTTGATGCCGCGGCCCGCAGCCGGCGCGAGCTTGGCCGCAAGTTCCTGAGCATCGGACGGCTGGCCTTGCTGGCAGGCATCCTGGTGGCCGTGGCCCTGGCCAGCGCCATCGTCGGAATGCAGGTGGCCATCCGCGGCGACGACCTGGCGACCCCCGATCTGGTGGGCCGTCCTCTGCAAGAGGCCGAGCAGGAATTGCAGCAACGGCGCCTTCAACTGGCCGTCATCTCGCGTCACTACGATGCCTCAGTCGCCGAAGGCTCCATCATCTCCCAGAGCCCTCCCCCCCAGTCGCGCGTCAAGGCGGGGCAAAAGGTGCGGGTCATCGTCAGCCGGGGGGTGCGCAAAGAGCCGGTGCCCAACCTGCTGGGAGAAACCTTGCGTTCGGCGGGAGCCCGGCTAGTGGAAACCGACTACCGTCTGGGCGCCGTCAGCGAAATCCGTCTCCAGGGAGTGGAAGACGGACTGGTGCTGAAACAGTACCCGGAACCCGGATCGGAGAAGTCGGGGGGCACACAAATCGACTTGCTGGTGGCGCGCGAGGCCCCGGCCTCATTCCTCATGCCCGACATCCTGGGGGAGCGGCTCAACAACGTGCTGCTGCTCTTCGAACGGCGCGGCATCAGCATCGGCGAGATCCGCTACGTTCCTCAGAGAGGGACTCGGCGGGGAACCATCTTGCGCCAGTATCCCGAGCCCGGGGCTCGTCTGGCGGCAACCGACCGAATCAACGTGGAGGTGGCCAGCCGATGGCGTTGATCGCTCCCTCAATTCTGTCGGCCGACTTCACCCGCCTGGGCCGGGACGTCGAGTCCATGCGCGAGGCCGGCGCCAAAATGCTCCATTTCGACGTCATGGACGGTCACTTCGTCCCCGAGATCACCATCGGTCTGCCTGTTCTACGGGCTCTGCGCAAGGCGACTGACCTGAAGATCGACGTCCATCTCATGATCTCCAATCCCGACAGCATGGCCGAAGCCTATGCCGAGGCGGGCGCCGACATGGTGAGCGTCCACTACGAAGCCGCCACTCACCTCGACCGTCTGCTGGAAGCCCTGCGCGCCAAAGGGGCTCAGGCCGGGGTGGCATTGAACCCTCATTCGCCCGTTTCCGTCTTGGAAGACGTGCTCCCCAAATGCGACTTCGTGCTCGTCATGTCGGTCAATCCAGGGTATGCTGGACAGGCCTTCATCCCCCACAGCTTTGAAAAAATTCGAAAATTGAGGAAAATAGTAGAGGATCGGAAGCTGGCCGCCAAGATCGAGATCGACGGAGGCATGGGGCCGCACAACGTGAGCGATGCCGCCCAGGCCGGAACCGACTGGATCGTATCCGGTTCGGCGATTTTCGGATCAGACGACCCGAAGGAAACATTCAGAAAGATGCAGCAGCGGGCCCAAGCCGGCGCGGCCGCCTTGTAGTATTCTTTAGACTTGAGATTTCTTCCCATCCGTTTGCCGCATGCGGATAGTTCAGGCGATGCGGCGGAAAAGAGAGTAGACCATGATACTCAACAAGAAACCGACGATCGGCAAGCTTCTCATTCTGCTGGCCGTGCTGCTGGCGGCCGGATGCGGACAGAAGAGCGCCAATTTGCAGGAAGACGCCGTGGCGCCCGACAAGACGCTCTATGAAAACGGCGTCGAGTTCCTGCGCAAGAACCAGTTCATCAAGGCGCGGCTGTCCTTCCAGACCCTGATCAATACCTATCCCGACAGCGAATACACACCCAGCGCCTACCTGGCCATCGCCAATTCCTACTACGATGAAGGCGGTACCGACGGGCTGCTGCAGGCGGAAAGCCACTACAAAGACTTCATCATCTATTTTCCCACCCACGAGATGGCCGACGACGCCCAGTTGAAGGTGGCCGCCGTCAACTACAAACTGATGAACTCGCCTGACCGCGACGCCACCTACACCCGCAAGGCCAACACAGAGCTGGAGCGTTTCATCCGCGAGTACCCCGACAGCGAACTGGCTCCCACGGCCCGCGAGGCGCTGATTCAGGTCAAGGAAAACCAGGCCATGGGAGTGCAGGGCATCGGCAATTTCTACTACAAGCGGGGCGCCGACCCGGCCGCCGAAAGCCGTTACAAAGAGGTCCTCGAGAAATTTCCGGAATTCAGCGAACTGGACACGACTCTCTTCCGCCTGGGCGACACCTTGATGCGCATGCAACGCAGCGAAGAAGCATCCGTATACTTCTCTCAAATCGCCCGCGAGTTCCCCTTCTCGGATTACTACGACGACGCCGTGAACCGCTTGGAGCTGTTGGAAAAGCCCATTCCCGAGATCGACGAGAGCGAAGCGGAACGCCGCAGAGCCAACCTCATCGCCCAGCAGGACGATGGTTCGGTGCTCAACCCCCTCGACCTGATCAAGAAGATCTTCTCGGGCCGGGCCGACCTCTATGAAGTGGCCCGCAAACAGGCCGAGGAACGGCGCATGCTGACCCAGTCGGGAGCAAACGGGGAGCAGGCCTCTACCAACGGCAACAACAAGCAGGAAGGCAACCGCTAGTTCAATGCCTTCCATCCTGCTGGCCGACGCTAATCCCACCAACCGCAAGATCGTCGAGCTGTCCTTCGCTGAAGAAGCCGTCGAGGTGATTTCTTTCAGCGATGGACTGAAGGCCCGCGACTTTCTGTCCGATAACGTGATCGACGTCGTTTTGGCCGATGTCGCTTTGCCAGCCATCGACGGATACGAATTGTGCCGCCTGGTGAAGGCCAATCCCAGCCTGCAGCATGTGCCGGTCATTCTGATGGCGGGGCGATTTCAGATGGTCGACCTGGAAAGAGCCGAAGAAGCGGGTTATCACAGCCAGATCACCAAGCCGGTCGAACCCGCCAGCCTGGTGGATCTGGTCAAGGACCTTCTGAGCGGAGCCGGAACGGCGTCTGACGGATCATCCCCGCCTGCTTCGGAGGCGGGTGTCCAAGAATCGACGCACGTGAAATCGGAGTCCGCCATGATTTTTCAGATACCGGTCGGCGATCAACCGCAACGCCTCGTCTTTTCCCTCAAGGCCAACCAGTGCCGCCCCTCGGCCCAGAGGGTGAGGCGAGAGGCCGCGCCCCTGGAGGCGGGTGAGGCTGAACCGTCCCATGAGGAGGCAGCCGTCCCGGAGCCTGAACACCTCCAGGAGGCGCAGGAGGCCAGCCGCCAGGCTTCCCTGGAGTCGTCCGGCGAGGACGCGTCCGGCGAGGGGGATTCGGCTTCCGAAAACGAGCCCCGAGGCGACGATCAGGTCGACCGGGTGGTGGCCAGACTGGCCGGCAAACTCCCCGACATCGTCCGCGCCATCCTGGAGGAAGAGCGCCACGAGCGCTAGAGCCGCTGCCTTGGCCTTCTTCGAGACCATCGAAACCTTCCGCAGCCTGCCCTCTACCAACGATTATCTCAAGCGCTTTCTGGACCAGGGCCGGCCCAGAGCCGTCAGGGCCCGCCGCCAAACCGCCGGCAAGGGACAATACGGGCGCACCTGGCACTCAGCCCTCGATCAGGGTCTTTATCTCTCCATGCTGGTCTTTCCCGCCTGGCCTGCGGCCCAGGCCGATTGGCTCAATCTTGCGGCCATGGCGGCCGTACTGGACACTCTCAGGTCTCAGGGAGGGCCGGAACTGGACTTGAGCCTCAAGCGGCCCAACGACATCCTGGCCGGGGGGCGCAAGCTGTGCGGCATTCTCAGCGAACTGAGCAGCCAGCAGGAGCGGATCCTCTGGGCCATCGTAGGCGTGGGGCTCAACCTGCGCCAGAGGCGTTTCCCCAAGGACCTCAGGCGTCCGGCCACCTCCCTGCTGCTGGAGGGCGTCAGGTCGATCGACGACGAGGCCCTGGCATCTTCACTGCTGGACCGCTTCCAGCACTACTACCGGCAAATCGAAGATGACGGAGGAGAGGACCTGAGGGGGCGTCTGGCGGCCGAACCCTCATGGCCGGCCGATCCACGGTAAAATACGCCCCCGTGAGCATTTTCAACTACAAGGAGCGGCCCGGTTACTTCGCCCGGCTCAAAGACGCCCTGAAGACCACCAGCAAGGACATCAGCACCCAGATGTCGGAGGTCTTCGGCAAGGGCGAAACGCCGGTCACCGAGGAACACCTGGAAGACCTGGAAAGCATCCTGATCGGAGCCGACATCGGGGTGGAGACTTCCCTCGGGATCATCGACAAGATCCGCGAAGAAACACGCGGAACCCGAGTCATCACCACCCACAAGCTGAAGCGCATGATCCGCCAGGAAGTGCTCGACATCCTGCAGGCCAGCGGATCCGGCCAGGAGCGTCGGACCGAGGTGGGAACCGGGCCGGAGGTGGTGCTGGTGGTGGGCGTCAACGGAGTAGGCAAGACCACCACCATCGGCAAGCTGGCCCACCGCTGGCGCCAGCAGGACCGGCAGGTGCTCATCTGCGCGGCGGACACCTTCAGAGCGGCGGCCGTGGAACAACTGCAGATTTGGGCCGACCGGGTGGGGGCCGACCTGGTCAAGCAGCGTCAGGGGTCCGATCCGGCGGCCGTGGTCTTCGACGCCGTGGCGGCCGCCAAGGCACGCGGCAAGGACGTACTGGTCATCGACACGGCGGGACGCCTGCACAACAAGGCCAACCTGATGGCCGAGCTGGAAAAGATCCGCCGCATCGCCGCCCGCGAGATCGAGGGGGCGCCTCACCAGGTCTACCTGGTGCTCGATGCCACCACCGGGCAGAACGGCCTGGTCCAGGCCCGCGAGTTCTTCAAGGTCAGCGGCGTGACCGGCCTGATCGTCGCCAAACTGGACGGCACGGCTAAGGGGGGTATCCTGGTAGCCATCGCCAAAGAACTCAAGATCCCCATCGAATTCATCGGGGTGGGCGAGCAGCTCGGCGACCTGATGCGCTTCTCTCCCGAAGCCTACGTCGACTCCCTCTTCGGTCCCCGACAATAATCGGACCGCCAACCGGCTACTTGGGCCTTCGGGGTTGTTTCCGAGACACGGCCCGGGCTCTTTTCTCGGCTTTCCTGCCCTTCGCCGTCCTGCCGGAGTTGCCGCGCATGGAATAATCGATGAGATTGCGCCCGGCCATGAAAAGATAGATCTCGCGGCTGACCCAGGCGTCGGTGGCCGCGTACTTGATCTGGCTCTTCTTGAGGTTCGAGACGGCCCAATTGGAGCACTTGGCGCCCTTTGAGATGCGGAATCCCAGAAAGGTGGCCGCCAGCGTACGCAAGCTGACCCGATCCATTCCGGCCCGCTTGGCCTGTTCGCCTACGTCGAGAAAAGAGGCCGGCTTGAAGCGGGCCAGCTTTCTCAGTTCCCGCACGTCGTAATCGAGCCCTACTCCCACCTTGAGCACCTTGGGATCGGCCATGATGTCGCGCAGTCCCTTGATCAGACCGATCTGGCTGATCTGGAAAAGATAAACGGCAGCTTCGGTGGCCAACTGCAGCAAAGCGGGCGGAAAGTAGCTGCCTTTCTTGAAGGCGGGCCGCGTTTCGGTGTCGAACCCCAGAATCTCCGCTTCCCTCACCTGCTGCAGAACCTGCGAGGCCTCGTCTTTATGGCTGATGACGTGGATAGGACCCGGGAAGCGCTTCAGGGGCAGGGCGTTGATCTCCTCCGCCTGGAGAGCCTTCCATTCCGGCTCAGGCTTGGGTGACGAGGTGGAATGAGGCGTGCGGGATCGGTTGGCCGGTTGCTGGCCGGAAGCGCTAGTCGTGGGTGCCATCAAGTGGAGAGTTTAACATACTGACAAGCCGCTCCCGGGACTCAGGGGGCCTGGCGCAGAAGATGTGCAACGGCCTCTAAACGCCCGTCCGAAGGCGGTGTTTCGATTCCCAACAAGTGGCCCATGAGGGGATGAATGTGGACGTTCTCGAAGGCCTCCACCACGTATCCCTGCTTAAAGGCCGGGCCGTGGGCCAGGAAGATCCCCTGCATGGATTGCAGGCGATGGTCGTAGCCGTGAGAGCCGCCTTGCAGGCGCTCCGGGTTCTCTTTGATGAACTGCGAGGTGGCGATGCTCCATCCTTCCTCGGCCAGCAGCAGGAGGGGAGGGATGCGCCGGTGTCCGGCGTAGTTGAAATGCTCTTTCAGCTCCTGGCCGCTGAGCAGACGGGTGTGGGGGACTTGAGCCGCCGCAGCGGCGACTTCCTGCAAGTTCTCCTCGGACGGCCACAGTCCGGTGGCGGGCGCCCAGTGAACCACGTTGGCTTTTTCCAGGTCGACATAGTCGTCCAGGGCCACGGCCCTGAGGGGCGAGGTGGCGACCATGCCGTGATCGGAGACGATGAGGATGTTGACGCTTTGCAAAAGACTGCGCTGCTCCAGACCCTCCCATAGCTGTCCCAAGAGCTGATCGGCCTCGACGACCTTCTCGGTCACCTGAGGCGAGTCGGGACCATAGGCGTGCCCGGCGCTGTCGACCATTGAAAAATAGAGGGTGATGAAGGAGGGCCGCTGAGCAACGGGCAAGTCGAGCCACTCCAGCACCTGCTCGACCCGCTCGGGATTGGGCATCCCGTGCTGGTAGGGCATCGAGTAGCTGGGCCGCACCCCCTGGACAGGGGCTTCATTGCCGGGCCAGAACTTGGGCGCCGTCTTGAGCCCCTGCCGCTCGGCGCTGACCCACAGCGGCTCTCCGCCCCACCAACGCTCCTCTTGAGCCGCTTCCCGAGTGCCGGCCCGAAAGTGCTCATCGTACTCAGGGTCGTAGAAGACGTTGGCGACCACGCCGTGATTGGCCGGATAAAGGCCCGTCACGATGCTGTAGTGGTTGGGGAAGGTCTTGGTGGGAAAGACCGGAATCAGTCCGCGGGCCCGAATCCCGTGGGAAGTCAGGCGGTCGAAATTGGGCGTCTCGGCATGATCGAGATAGTCCCAGCGAAAGCCGTCGAAGCTGATCAAGATGAGGGCGGACGGTGGATTGCCTTGGTTCGAACATGCCAAATACGGCAATAAGCAGAGAAGTAGAGCAGCGGCCAAACCCGCCGGAAGAGACTTGTGCATGGCCGAGCCAGTTTGAAGGCGGGAAGCGAGTCCGTCAAGCCTGCCGGTCGAACGACGTCGGGGCGACGGACTCTGTCCAAGGCCGGCGCCTTGCTCAGCTCAGATCGCGGGCCAGCCGCAGTCCAGAAAACTGCCAGCGCGCCGAGGCCGGGAAGAAGTTGCGGTAGGTGGCACGGATGTGGTTGCGGGAAGTGGCGCAGGACCCTCCCCTGAGCACGTACTGGTTGCACATGAACTTGCCGTTGTACTCGCCCAAAGCGCCTTCGGCGGCCCGATAGCCGGGATAAGGACTGTAGGAACTCCCGGTCCACTCCCAGACGTCGCCGAAAAGCTGCAATGGCCGGCCGGAATCGGCGTCCTCAACGGGAGCCGCAGGATGCAGCAGCTCGTCGTCTACGAAGTTGCCTTCGATCTCTTCTCCTGCGGCAACGGCTTCCCACTCTTCCTCGCGGGGCAAGCGTGCTCCGGCCCAGCGGGCATAGGCGTCGGCTTCGAAGTAGCTGATGTGACACACCGGGGACTGGGGGTCGAGCGGACGCAGGCCGCCCAGAGTGAACTCCTGCCATTGGTCCTGGCGGCGCTGCCAGTAGAAGGGGTGACTCCAGCCTTCCCGCTGGACCGTATCCCAACCTTCCGACAGCCACAGTTCGTGCCGCCCGTAACCGTCATCCTCCATGAATTCCAGGAACTCGGCGTTGCTCACCAGGCGCGAAGCCAACTGAAAGGCCTGCAGGAAGACGGTGTGGCGGGGCGATTCGTTGTCGTAGGCGAATCCATCGCCCTCAAATCCCACCTCGCGCAGTCCTTGCGGGTAATCGAACCACTGCATGGGACCTGAAGCACGGCCCAGGGGCAGCGCCAGATCGTCGTAGGCCGGCAGGAGCGGATTGCGCGAGAGCAGATGCTTGACATCGGTCAGAATCAGCTCCTGATGCTGCTGCTCGTGCTGCAATCCGATCTCCATGACGGCTCTTGCCTCACGGTCCAGCCGTTGGTTGTGCAGCAAGTCGTGAATCAGGGCGTCGACATGGTTGCGGTAATCGAAAACCTGCTTGAGGGAAGGCCGCGTAATCAATCCCCGCTGGGGCCGCGGATGAGGCCGGCCGACGGCATTGTAGTAGGAGTTGTAGAGGGTCTGAAAGTGGGGGTGGAAGGGGTGGTAGTCCTCGATCTGGCGGTCCACCACGAAGGTCTCGAAGAACCAGGTGGTGTGGGCTAGATGCCACTTGGCGGGAGAAGCGTCGGGCATGGACTGCACCTGGCAGTCCTCGACCGAGAGCGGGTCGACCAATTCCAGGCTCAGATCGCGCACCCGGCGATAACGTCCGGCCAGCTCGGCGCAGTGGGCCGGCTTGGCGATTGATTTCAAAGCGGAACTCATATCAACTCCTCATTGTCGAGAGGGTGATCGACAGACAGCAGGCAATCGGCGAAGGGCCACTGGTCGTCGACCCAGCAGCGCGCGATGCGGAAGCCGGCTTGCCCGGCCATCCGCTGCAAGTCCTCCGGCCGAAACTTGTGCGAGGACTCGGTATGGATGGTCTCGCCGCGCCTCAACCGGAGACGAGCACCGAATTCGCCCAGGCGCACGTCCTGGTCCTGCAGCGAACGCAGATGCATCTCGACACGCTGCAAGTCTTCATCATAGCGCACGTGATGCTCGAAGCGGTCGTGGCGGAAGTCGGCGTCCCACTCGCGGTTGAGGCGGGAGAGCAGGTTCAGGTTGAAAGCCGCGGTGACCCCGGCGGGGTCGTCATAGGCGGTGAGCAGGTCCTCTTCGCCTTTGACCATGTCAGCCCCCAGCAGGAAGAGATCGCCCTCTTGCAGCTTGTCGCTGAGAGATTGCAGAAAGTCCTCAGCCTGCTCGGGCTCGAAGTTGCCCAGCGTGCTTCCCAGAAAGAGCAGGAGCAGTTGGCGTCCTCGGGGACGCTGCGCCAGCACTTCGTCCAAACCTTCCAGGTAGGTGCCTTGAACGCCGGTGAAGCTGACACCGGGAATATCCTCCATCTCGCGTCCGCATTGTTTGAGGGCCTCCTGGGAGACATCGATGGCGAAATAGTCGAGAGGGTCCCCCCGTCGCGCCAGCGCCTCCAGGATCAGCCGGGTCTTGCGGCCCGATCCGCTCCCCAGTTCGACCACCATGACGTCTGAGCGGCAGATCTCGGCCACGGGCTCGGCGCAGCGCCGCAGGTTGCGTTCTTCGGCCTTAGTCAGGCCATACTCGGGCAACTTGGTGATGGATTCAAAGAGAGCGCTGCCCACTTCGTCGTAGAGGTATTGCGGAGGCAGCGTCTTCTGCCCGTCCTTCGAGAGCCCTTGCCAGATTTGCTCAGCCTGAGCGGAGTCGGCGGAGGTAGGCGTTTCCACAGTCAACAGTGTTCTCCCGGTTGTCTGAAAAGGCTGATTGGTCCCGATTCCATAAAAGCAGCCGATGCGACTCGCACGGCGTCCCACACCACTTAGGAAGCGAATCAGGCGGGGTTCGTTTCGCTGCTGGAGCAAAAAGATCGGAAAATCAGGGGGTGGCTTGAGGGACTAGCTGGGAGGCCAACTGACCTTGTCGGCACCCTCCAAGGCGGCCATGCGAAGAAGAGCTTCCTCAAGGCCCGCCGTGACGCCGGGAGTTAGGCTGACGCCTTCTTCCCACCACAGGCCCTTGACCTGAAGCCGACCTTGATCGCGGTGGAGTTTGGCGTCCAGGCGTCCGATGAGCCGGTCGCCCCGCAGGATGGGGAGCACGTAGTAGCCGTGGCGCCGCTTGGCCGCCGGGACGAAAGCTTCAAAGCGGTAGTCGAAACCGAACAGCCGCCGGCAGCGATCCCGGTCGCGAATGACGGGATCGAAAGGGCTAAGCAGGCGAACCCGGCGGGGAGGGGAGGGCAAGGCGCCAAGACGTCGCTTCCAATCGGGCCAGGCCAGCGAGCGCCGGGCAGGCGAACCGTCCTCGGATTCGACATCGACTTCCACGATGCGTCTTTGCCTCAAGGCTCGCTGGCTCCAGCGGCGGGCCTGCACGGCGTCCAGGGCGTCCCAGAAGGCGGCCAGTTCGCCGGGGGTGGCCGTGCCCAGCCGGTCCAAAGCGCTGCAGCAAGCCCACTCGGCGTGGCGGTCGCGGCTGGGGACGTCCAGTCGGGGAAGGTGGGGAAAGACGCGGTGGGACAGGTCGTAGACCTTTTGAAAGCGAATCCGACGGCATACCGCCAACTCTCCGCAGCGCCACAAGTGCTCCAGCGCCGTCTTTTCCGGTTTCCAGCCCCACCAGACCTCGTCATGAGGCAATTCCTGGGCCCGCTCGAAGTCGCGGCTGAGCAGAGGCCCTTCCTCCTCGATGCGGCGGCGCACGTGTTCCATCACGCGTTCAGGCTGGGGGCCCATGCGCTTGTGCCACCAGGCTCGGCGGGGAGCCTTGCGGTATCGCTGGAAGCGCACCTTCCAGTGGTCGAGCCAGCGGCTGGGGATGATGGAGGCGTCGTGCGTCCAGTGCTCGAATAGACTGCGCTCTTTTTCCAGCAGTCCTTTGAGCAGGCCTCGGCGATAGCCGTCAAAGCGCGTCAGGAGAATGTGATGATGGGCCCGGACGGCCGCCGAGATGGTGTCGACCTGCACAAAGCCCATCCGCTCGATCTGGTTGTAGAGAGTCCGCGGCCCCACTCTCCTTTCAGGCGAGGACAACAACCCCTGCCCTCCCATCAACAACCTGCGCGCCGCCAGCGCCGTCATTTTCTCGGCCATGAAGGCCAAAAGTACGCCACCCTCCCGACGCGCGCAAGCCTCTGGCGGCAAGGCGTCCTGACTCAACCTGTGCACGAAGGTTTAAGGGCGGGTACACTTAAGTCATCTTTAAAGATACCTTTCCGAAGAACCCGCCTGCATGGAGGAATGCCCATGAGACCCTTGAGTTTTTATGACCGCGAAGATCGGCCTTGGCCCAATCCGAGGCTGACTAACAGTGCCATTATCGGCCATACCACCCACTCCTCCTGCAGACTTTGGATGCGGGTTTGGAAAGAAGGAGACTACTGGCTGGTTGTCTCCGAAGAGCCGATTGGCGCCGGCCAGCGCCAGCCCGAACTCAAGGGCTCGGGGCGCAGCCGCAAGCTGGTGCTGACCGAGGCGGGCAAGAAGCAGGAAATCCCCGCCAAGCTCTACAAGAAGTCCTTCGATTTCAGCACCGACCTGACCGGCGTCTTCGAGGTCAAGGGACTCAAGGCCGCCACCGCCTACTACTATGCGGCCTTCGCCGATCCGGAGTCGTCGGGAGAGCGGGCTCAAACGTGGGAGCTGGGCTACCAGCAGGAATTGAAATTCCGCACCCAGGCCAAGAAACCCGACAAGGTGACCTTCGGGCTCTACAGTTGCCATAATCCCTACGACAAGCACGGCAACCTGACCAACATGGAGATGTGGAACTGGTTCGGTGAAATCCTGCAGGACCGCAACGCCGATTTCGTGATCGGCGGCGGCGATCAGGTCTACAGCGACGGACGCGAGACCCTGAGCATCTGGGAGTGGCTGCGGCAGAACAAAGGCGAGCTCCTGCGCAAGAAAGAGGCCGAACGCTTGCAGATCATGCTTTCCTGGTACCGCGACATTTACCGCGGCTACTGGGGCCCATTGGCGCTGCGTCAGGTGCTGCGCAGTTTTCCCACCTACATGATTTGGGACGACCACGAGATCATGGACGGATGGGGCTCTTACACCGACGAGGAACTTTCCGACAAGTTGGACACCATCTGGGAATGGGAGGATCAGAAGACAAACCTAGGCCTGGCCAAACTCATGTTCAAAGCCGCCGCTCAGGTCTATGGCGAATATCAGCACAGCCATAATCCAGCTACCGAGGATGGACGTTGGGACTATCACTATCAATGGGGTCCCTGCGCCTTTTATGCTTTCGACATGCGGGGTACGCGCGATTTCAAACGCAAGGAATTCAGGATCATGGGGCGAGAGCAATTCCAACGGGTGAAGTCATGGCTGGAGGGCGAACAGGTCAAGCAGAGCGAGGTGATTTTTCTGATTTCTCCGGTGCCCATGGTCCATGCCGGATCCTTCTTCGTCAACACCCTCGACCTCAACCTTCTGGGGCTCGCCGACGACATGCGCGATGAATGGGAACATGAGAGCAACTGGCGCGAACGCGACCAGCTCTTGGATGCCATCTTCAAGGTCTCTCATGAACAGAAAAAACCTGTCGTCTTCCTGAGCGGAGACGTGCACGTCGCCGCCGCCTTCAGCCTCTCCCAGCGCAAGTATCCCGAGGCCCGGGTTTACCAGTTGACCTCCAGCGCCATCTCCTACAATACGGGGCTGATCGGACGCGGCCTCAAGCTGGTTGTGCATGAGGAAGGCAAGCTGGTCTCACATCCGCGCAAAGAGGAGGAGCATGAAGAGGTCTACTTCCAGGCCCTCCATGCCGCCTTCGAGAAGAACAACTTCGGAGTGGCCACCGTCGAGGACGGTCGGGTGCGCTGGGACCTCTACGGCAGTTCGGGCGAAGAAGACCGCATCGTGCGCCTCAAGCGCGTGATCATCGGCAAGGAGGAATAGGCGCTCAGGACTCGCCCACAGACGCCTCTTCGTGGTAGTCGTCGCCTACGTTGACGTCCCAGATAGCCGACTTGTCGGCCGAACCGTAAATGGCGTCGACGGCGGCCCTGGCGGTAAGCATGGAGTGGTCCTGGTTGTTGTAGCGGTGCATGCCGTTGCGTCCCACCAGGAACAGGTTGGGAACCGAGTCGGCCCAGCGGCGTATCACCTCGAACTCGCCGTAGGTCCCGAAATAGCCGGGATAGGCTTTGGGCACCCGTTGGATGTGCTGGTCGAGAACGGGAACGTCGCATTCGAGCAGTTCGATGCGGCGCAACTCGTCCACCGCCAAAGCGACCATCTGCTGGTCGTCGAGGTTCCACAGTTCGTCCCCCTGGCGGCAGAAATACTCCAGTCCCAGCCATACCTGGTCGGGATCCTCCACCAGGTGAGGCGACCAGTTGTTGAAGATCTGCACCCTCCCCAAGCGCACGCCCTGGTCTTGGATGTAGATCCAATTGTCGGGGATGAGGCGGTCGCCGCGGCGTCCTTGGCCCTCGGGTTTGAGGCGAGGGACGAGCAGTCCTACGGCAATGAAGTCGCGGTACTCCAAACCGCCCGCCACCCGGCGGACGGCGGGAGAAGGAGGAGGATCGACTTGTTCCACCAGTTCCTTGACGGGCATGGTGGAGATGAAGTAGTCGCAGTCCACGCGCCGCCGCTCTCCGCTGCGGCGGTCGAGCACCTCGACCTGGCTGATCCGCCCCTGGCGCAGCAAAAGACGTTCCACCCGGTGGTTGAGACGCACCTCCCCGCCTCGCTCTTCAACCTGCTCGGCCACCCGCTGCCACATGTGTCCCGGGCCGTACTTGGGATAGAGGAAGCGTTCGATGAGGCTGGTTTCGGTGCCTCTTTGGCTCACGTCTCCGCCGCGCCGGGGAAGGACTTGCTTGAAGGCATGAAGCAGGGCCCGGCTGACGGAAAGCCCCTTGATGCGCTGAGCGCCCCATTCGGGCGAGATGCGACTGCAGGGCCGTCCCCACACCTTCTCGGTGTAGTCGCGGAAGAAGGTGCTGTAGAGCTCGCGTCCGAAGCGGTTGATGAGAAAGTCCTCCAGCGAGCGCTCGGGACGAATGGGAAAGGCCCTCGCCCGCAGGTAGCTGAAGGCGATGCGGGCGGCGCGCCCCGGTCCCAGGTTGCGCAGGGTGGCCCAGTTGAGGCGGATGGGATAGCTGAAGAAGCGTCTCAGATAATAGATGCGGGAAATGCGGCGGCGCACCAGCATGACGTCGTCCTGACTATCCGTTGCCCGCCGCGTCACCCTCAGCGGACGGCTCTGACGCTGGTAGGTGAGGCTCACCGGGCCGCTCTCCTCTCGAGCCACGGGCAGAATCGACTGCCACCAGCCCATGACCCAGTCCGACTTTGAGAAAAACCGATGCCCGCCGATGTCCATGCGGTTGCCGTTGTGACAGACCGTGCGGGAAATCCCGCCCACGCAATCGTCCATCTCGAAGACCAGCGGATGCACCTCACCGCCGCGCAGCAGTTCCAAAGCGGCAGTCAGTCCGGCAGGGCCGGCTCCGGCGATAACGGCGGTGGCCTTCTTCATGGCGTTTACCCGCCATCTTTCTGGCACAGGGAGCCCGCGAGTTCAAGCGGGTCGGGACACGGAGCCGGGCCGCGAGGCTCTTCAGACTTTGAGGGAATCGACAAATTGAACCGCTTCGCGGTAGAGGGCGGGCAACGTCTCGTCGGCAAGTCCGGCCTGGGAGGCGCATCTGGAAAGGCCTTCCCAATCTGCCTTTTCATAGCGCAGCACCAGGTCCAAAACGCCGCTCAATTCGCTCTCCTCGCCCAGAAGGGCCTGCTTGATGTCGGAGTCGATGGGCAAGGATTCCAGCGCCTCCGTCAAAGGCTGATCGAGGATGGCATCGACGAGCGAAAACATGCCCATCAGAAAGAGATCGTCCTTGCGCGTCCGCAGGCTGGTCTGTTGAGCCAGTTTCTCGCAAAAATAGGCGCGTATGATCGAGTTCACCACCAGCTCCTGCGGCTTGTCGCTGGCCATGCGCGACATAATCACCACCGAGACCCACTTCCTCACCTTGTCTTGCCCCAGCAGGACCAGGGCTTGGCGCATCGATTCGATGCGCCGGGCCAAGGCGAAGGCCGCCGAGTTGACCAGCTTCAACAGCCCGTATGAAAGCGAAAGGTCGCTCTTGATGAGCTTTTCCACCCGGTCGAGGTCGAAATCCGGCTTGTAGAGCTCACGGAGCAACTCGACATAGCTGAACTTGAAGCCGGGGATGACCCGGCCGGCAACGATGTCGGGACGGCAGTAAAAATAGCCCTGCAGGTAGCGGACACCCAGTTCCTCGGCCTCCCTCACCTCCTCGGCGGTTTCCACCTTTTCAGCCAGGAAAGCCACGCCCGAAGATTCCAGCCGCCTGACCATGGTCGAACGCTGCAGCGGGCTGGACGCCCGATAGTCGATCTTGATGATGTCGGCCAACCCGGCCAGTTCCCGCGACTCGTCGCGCAATACGAAGTCGTCCAAGGCCAAACGGTAGCCTCGGCTCTTCAGGTCACGGCAACTTTCCAGCACTTGGGCGTTTGCCGGATCGACCGACTCCAGCACCTCCACCACCGCTTTCTGAGGAGGCAAGAGGGTGGCCGCGCCGCTGGTCAGCAGTTTTTGAGTAAAATTGATAAAGACGTCTTTGCTTCCGGCCAAGGTGTCGAGGCCCAGCGACACCAGGCTGTTGGACAGGGTATGGGCAGAGGCCGAGTCCGGGTCGACAGGGGGGAAGATGTTCTCCCATCCGGCCCGAAAGAGCAATTCGTAAGCGACGCACTGTCCCAGGCGGTCGAAGATGGGCTGGCGGGCAACGAATACATCCATGGCAAACTCTTTTTTCTCTTCGGCAGGATCAAGCCTGGCATTAACCCCAGCGAAACGTTGCCTGTCCGATCCGCATCTCGGCTGGAAACAACTTAAGGAGTCCGCACCCTGACGCGGCGGCGCCCGTCCGCCCGTCACGCGGGAGATCACGACCCTATGGACCGAGAGACATTCCTCAAGCAAACCGCCAAGCTCGCCGGCGACTACCTTCAACGTGAAGAGACGCTGCATCCCTTTCAGTACCGAACGCCCCAGCAACTGCAGCAGCACCTCGACTTGGAGATCTCTGAGCAGGGACTCTCGGATGAAGAGTTCTTCAGCCGTCTGCAAGCCATCATGGAAACCACCCCCGAGGTCGGCAGCCGGCGTTTCTTCAATCAGTTGTTCGGAGGCAAGTGCTTCCCCGCCCTCTCCGCCGAGATGCTCAGCGCCGTCCTCAACAGCTCCATGTACACCTTCAAGGCGGCCGGGCCTCACATCCTCATTGAACGGATCGTCATCGAACGCATGATCGAAAAGGTGGGATACAGCGGGGCGGCCGACGGCACCTTTACTCCCGGCGGGTCGCTGGCCAATCTTGTGGGGATGCTATTGGCCCGCAACCAGGCCGACCCGGCCTCGCGAGAAAGAGGAGTCGGCCGGCGCATGACAGCGTACGCCTCGGACATCAGCCACTACTCGCTGGTCAAGGCCTGCGGATTCATGGGCGTGGGGCGCGAGTCGCTGCGCAAGGTGGACAGCGACGATCTTGGACGGCTCGATCCCGAAGCCTTGCGGCAAGCCCTCAAGCGCGACCTCAAGCGCGGTTTCCTGCCCTTCTGCGTGGTGGCCACAGCGGGCACCACCGTGCTTGGCTCTTATGACCCGCTGCCCGAAATCGCCGACGTCTGCCGAGAGTACGGACTGTGGATGCACGTGGATGCCGCACTGGGAGGGTCAGCCCTTCTCAGCAGCAGCTACCGCCACCTGCTGGAAGGCTCGCAGCTCAGCCACTCCTTCGCCTGGAACCTGCATAAGATGGGCGGAGTGCCGCTGAGTTGCTCGGTGCTGCTGGTTAACCGCGGAGGACTGCTGGAACGCTGCTTCAACGAGAACGCCGACTATCTGTTCCAGTCCGAGCACGACTTCAACCCCGGCACCAAATCGCTGCAATGCGGACGGCGCAATGACGCCTTCAAAGCCTGGGCCCTTTGGAGCTACTACGGCGACAGCGGAATGGACCAACGCATCACGCACCTCTTTCAGTTGGCCGGCTACGCACGCCGCAAGGTGCTTGACCACCCCCGTCTGGAATTGGTCAAGGACATCGAATCGGTCAACGTCTGTTTCCGCGTTAAAGAGGTGGACGCGGTGGAGTTGTGTGACCGACTCGACAGGCAAGGCGTCCTCAAGGTCGGCTATGGCGACGTGGAAGGCGAGAACGTGGTGCGCCTGCCCTGCGTCAATTCCGACCTGGACGAAAAAGACATCGACCGCTTCTTCGATTGGCTGCTGGAAGTCGCCGAAAGCCTGTCCGTCGGCGCACCGGTTTAGTCAAGGAAAATTCCCATGTAGCAGAATTCCTTAGCTGACTTGCACCGACGGATTCTCTCCGGCCTTTTGTGAAACAGGCAAGACGATTAGCGTGTAAAGTAGTAGCAGGTGAGGTCCAGGGAACTTGGAGAGGATTCTCTTCGATGGCAAACATTCTGGTGGTCGATGACGACCACGGTCTGCGCTCCTCCCTTTGCTGCGCTCTTCAGGAACTTGGCCATTCTCCCGTGCAAGCCGGCGACGGCCGGGAAGGCCTGGCGCAAACGGCGCCCGCCGATCTGGTCATCACTGATCTTTCCATGCCCCGCCTGGGAGGACTCGAACTGATCCGCCGGCTGAAGGACTTTCGACCCGAACTGCCCATCATCGCCATCTCAGGCGACTCCTCCTGCACAGCCGGACTGGAAACGGCGCGCCGCCTGGGGGCTTTCACCACGCTGCGCAAGCCCTTCGGCCTGCCCGACCTGGTCAAGGAGGTTGAGCGCGCCCTGGACCAGTCCTGAGATTCAAGGGATCTCGTGGGGCGGGCGTCCGCTGAGGACGGCGATAAGCCGTTCGCTGTCGATGTTGCCTCCCGATATGACGCAGACCACCTTGCCTTGACCGGCACCTCCGCCCAGGGCTGCTGCCACGGCGGCCGCCCCGGCACCCTCGGCAATGACGTGATTGCGTTCGGCCGTCAGGCGTAAGGCTTGAGCGGTCTCGGCAAGGGAGACCACCAGCGAATCGTGGAGGAGACGGCGGGCCAGCGGCCACATCTCGCTCAGCACGCTCTTGCCTCCGATGCCGTCCACGAAACTGGCCCGGTAGTCGATGCTGGCGGCCTCTCCCTTGAGCAAGGAGGCTTTCAGAGGAGCGGCCGTCTCCACTTCAGCGGCATAAACCCGCACCTCGGGCTTGAGAGCCCGTAAAGCCGAGGCAATGCCGCAACTCAGGCCGCCGCCGCCGAAGGGAATCACCACCGCCTCGACGTCGGGCAAGTCCTCGAGAATCTCCAGCGCGATAGTGCCGTTGCCGGCCATCACCCGCTCGTCGCTGACCGGATGCAGGAAAAGTCCGCGCATGCGGGGATGTTCATGCTCGACCAGCACGCGCCACCATTCCTCGAACGGCACCTTGATGACTTCTCCTCCCAACCGCTCCACGGCCCGGCACTTGGTGCGGGGGGCGTGATCGGGCACCAGCACCTTGCATTGCACCCCCATGCGCTGGGCTTGGTAAGCCACGCCCTGAGCCATGTTTCCGGCGCTGGCCGTGTACACACCCTGCCGCACCAGTTCCGGGTCGCAGGCCAACATGGCGTTGGCGGCGCCCCGCAGCTTGAAGGATCCGATGGGCTGCAGGTTCTCCAGCTTGAGGTAGATGGAAGCCGCAGACTGGGAGGCGTTGAGCGGCACCAGCGGAGTCCGCACCACCTTTCCCCGCAGGCGCCGGCGGGCCGCCTTCACCTGCTGCAGAGGAATCGGCTGAAGAGGCTTCATCGTTCAGTCCGCTTCTTTGGGACCGCCGAAGGGCACTTTTTCGCCCACGCCCTGACTGAGGGCTTGGCGATAGATCCACTCCACGGCTTGCACGTCTTCCACGGCCAGTCCCAACGACTTGAAGAGGGTGATTTCATGATGGCCCCGGCGTCCCTCGATCTTGCCCTCCAGAATATCTCCGATCTCGCCCTGGATGTGACTGTCGTCGATCACGCCCTCCTCTTTGGGGATGAGAAAGTCGCCGGCCTCGTTGAGGGTCGATTCCAGGCGGTCGATGAAAAGGCGCGAGCGCAAGACGGCCTGGCTGTCGAGTTCGCGCGCAGTGGGAAGGCTCGAGCCCACGGCGTTGATGTGGCAACCAGGCGCCAGCCACCCGCCTTCTAAGACAGGCTGGGAGGCGAAGGTGGTGGTACAGATCAAGTCGGCGCCTTCAACCGTTTCGCGTGGCCCTCTCATGGCCTCCACCCGGCAGCCGAAGCGGCCGCTGAGGCGGGCTGCGAAGTCCTCCCGGTGCTCTCGGGTCGGGCTCCACACCCTTACCCGGCGCAGATCGCGCACGCAACTCATGGCCTCCAGATGCTGGCGGGCCTGCACCCCGCTGCCCAGAATGGCCAAGTCGCCGGCCTGAGGACGAGCCAGCAAGTCACTGGCGACCGCCGAAACGGCCGCCGTGCGGATGGCCGTGATCTCGCCCGCTTCAGCCAAGGCCAGCAGGTAGCCGTGCTGGGCGTGAAAAAGCAGGACGGCCCCCTGGTGGGAATCAAACTCGGTGCCGTGATTCTGAGGGAAGACGGTCACTACCTTGACGCCGGCGGCAGGCGGGTCCGCCGTGTATCCCGGCATCAGGCCGATAGCGCCCTTCTTCTCGGGGAGCCACATGATGGTGCGAAGCGGCTGCACCCCTTCACCACGGGCCAATCCGGCCAGGGCCTTTCGCATGGCCCCGATGCATTGCCCCATGGGAAGCAGGCGCCGCACCAGCGGACGATCGATGACAAGAATCTCCATGCAGGTCAGTATAGGGCCCTGAGGTGGACGGAGAAAAGCGCCGCCTCCCGGGACACAGGGATGCTAATTGTATATGATGGGGGAGTTAAGAATAGTGTTATATTAACTTATCTGATGAGTTATTGAGCATTTCGCGATTTGGAAAGCGGCAGGCCGAAAAAGGGGCCGCTTCCCGGCGCGCATGGGAGGGCGCCCGCCAGAAACCCGAGGGCGGACCCGTCGGGCCGACGACAGCGGTGGGGGGAAGAACCGCCGCAGTCTCGGAAGGAGCCGTTCATGCCGCGATCTTAGCCTGCAACTCCTTGAGGCCTCTACGAATATCGGCCTTGATCTTGGACTTGGTCTTTTCTTCCAGCTTCTTCAAATGAAGAAACCAAACGGAGACGCCCACCGACTCGCCGCTTTCTTCCACGGTCATTTCCAAGGTCCAATCGACGCCGTTGGCAGGCGCTCTCCAGAATGTACGGATGTCAAGTCCCATCTGGGCCGCGGTCTTCTTGGCGAAATCCCCGGCCCATGTTTGGCCTTCTTTTACGGTTAGCATTTAGGTATTCCCCCCTTTTTTGATTGGCTAGTCAGATTGCCCGAGCCTAAGTATATACTAAATGCGTCTGACACAGGAAGAGACTTTGAGACGCTTATAGGGAATTTCCGCCAGAGGAATCATGGTGGCCATCGAAGCGGGTGCCCCCGGTCATAAGTTCGGTGCCAGGGCCGCCGTTTTTGTTCCTGAAAGGGACGGATTCGCCAGCCCAGGGTCAGCCCCGGCGAGCGCAAGCGAGACGGGGCGCCGCCCTGGGTTTCAGACGGCAAATGTGCCAACGCTGTGAAAGCGTGGGAAAACGCCACAGGGTGGTTCAAAACTTCTGACGCACTGCACTCGTGCCTTGGCCGGCTTGCCGCGAGCTTACAGCAAACGGTCGAGGCGCCATTGGGAGGGGAACGGTCGGTTCTTGCTCATCATTGCGGCCGCATACTCTCCCACCAGCGGCCCGTGCTTGAAGCCGTGGCCGGAGCCGCCGCCAGCCAGGAAGACATTTGAAATGCGCGGATGGGGCCCCATCACAAAGTGCCGGTCCGGAGTGCGGGTGTAGACGCACACCCGGCTTTCAGACAGGGGAGCATGGGCCAGAACGGGCAGGCGTTTCTTGAGGAAGTCGCGCGCCCCCCGCAGGGCCTCAGGCGAACTTTGGCGGGAATCGCCTTGGGGATCGACCACGGGGCCGGCCAGGTCGCTGGCCAGCTTGAATCCCCGTCCTTGCAGCGGCGGAATTCCGTAGTAGGAATCCATGGATGCGTCATAGAAGACCGGCAGGCGGCAGTCCTGGCCGCCCCGCTCGTCCAGCATGGGATGAGCCGGCGGCGGACCGAAGAAGAAGACTTCCTGGCGGGTGATTTCCAGGCGGTCTTCCAGGTAGCGGTCAAAGAGCGAGGCCATCCAGGGGCCGCAGGCGAAGAGATAGGTGTCGGCTTTAAGGCGACGTCCGTCGTCCAGCTCGAGGACCTTCAAGGAACCGCTTCCCGCGGGAGCCTTGGCCCGTCCCCTCAACAACACTCCTCCCGCCTCCTGGAAGGCGTCCGCCACCACCCGGCAGGCGCGGCGGGCGTAGAGGACACCGGCCTGATGTTCCAGCAGTCCCACCACCTCGTCACCGCAGCGGAAGTCGGGGAATCGCTCTTGGATGCGGGCCGCGCTGAGCCTGTTGTAAGGAAGGCCGAGCTGGTCGAAGCATTGCTGACTGCCGCGCAAGAGCGGATCGTCTTCATGACCTATCCAGAGGATGGGACGCTGATGCAACAACTCCACCCCCCAGCGTTCCTCCCGCTCCTGCCACATCCGGCGGGCCCTGAGGGCCATTTCGGCGTAGAGAGAAAGCTGCCCGTATCCGCAGCGCAGCACCCGCGTTTCTCCTCCCGAGCTGGAAAGCCCATGGCCGGGTCCCCAGGCATCCACCAAGGTGGTCTGAACGCCCGACTCTTGCAGGTGCAGAGCCGTCCAGCCGCCGAAAGCCCCCGCCCCCACCACCACGGCCTGGGACTCCGCCAGGGAGCCCGCCTTGCCGTCCTCTGAAGCCTTATGCGTCATCAAGCAGGGAGTACCACAAGCCGGCCCGGCGGAGCAAGCAGGCCGCCGCAAGCGATGTGGCATAATGTGGACCTCTTATGAACGACCTCTTGGAAAGCCGCAAGCAAGACATCGAGCGCATCCGCCAGGCGGGCCTGCCGCTCTATCCCGAACGCTTCGAAACCTCCTATCCCAATATCGACGACATTCCCCATCAACTCGACCAGGACCTGCGCGTGGCGGGACGCGTGACGGCCCTGCGCGGCTTCGGCAAACTGATCTTCGTCAAGCTCTCGGACGTGACTGGACGCATTCAGGCGGCCATCTCCAAAGCCGAAGTGGGAGACGAAGCCTTCAAGCTTTTCAAGAAAGCCGTCAAGGTGGGCGATTTCGTGGGCGTTTCCGGCAAGACCTTTCTGACCCGCACCGAAGAGTTCACGGTCAAGGCCGAAAATTTCCAGATCCTGGGGTTGGCCCTGCGCGAGTTGCCCGAAAAGTGGCATGGGCTGCGCGATGTCGAGACCCGCTACCGTCAGCGCTACCTCGACATCATCAGCAACGAACAGACGCGCCTCACCATGCTCAAGCGCTGCAAGCTCATCTCCAGCATGCGGACCATCTTCGAACGTGAGGGTTTTTTCGAGATCGAAACGCCGGTTCTCAACGTGACTCAGTCAGGGGCCCTGGCCAAGCCCTTCGTCACCCACCACAATGCCCTCGATATCGACGTCTTCCTGCGCATCGCTCCCGAGACCTACCTCAAGCGGGCCACGGCGGCCGGCTTCAACCGCACTTTCGAATTCGCCAAGTGTTTCCGCAACGAAGGCATCAGCGCCGAGCACCTGCAGGAATTCACCATGCTGGAGTACTACGCGGCCTACTGGAACTACCGTGACAACATGCGCTTCACCCAGCGTTTGCTGCAGGAGAGCCTGCGCGAGACCTTCGGCTCGCTCCAGTTCGAACTGCCCTCGCAAGGGGAAGGGCGGGAAGGCGAGACGGTGAAACTCGACTTCTCGGGAGACTGGCCTGCCGTCGACTTTCGCGACGTCATCCAGGAGCACAGTGGTGTCGACGTGCGCCGATACGATTCCGCTCAAGAGCTGGCCGCGGCCGCCTCCCGTGCCGGGGTGCGCTTGGACGAGGACGACGTGGAGTCCAACAACCTGGGGCGGATCATCGACGGGCTCTACAAGAGAACGGCGCGTCCCATGCTGGTACAGCCCACTTTTCTGACTGGACATCCTCTGCAGATCTCGCCCCTGGCCCGCAGCAACGATCAAGATGCCGCCATCGTGGACCGCTTCCAACTGGTGGTGGACGGCGCTGAGCTGGTCAACGCCTACTCGGAGCTGGTCGATCCCTTGGAACAGCGGCGCCGCCTGACCGAGCAAGCCGCGCTGAAAAGCGGCGGCGACGACGAGGCCATGGATCTGGACGAAGACTACCTGCTGTGCATGGAGCACGGCATGCCTCCTATCTCCGGAACCGGCATCGGCATCGACCGGCTGCTCAAGCGGGTGGCCGGACTGACCAACATCAAAGACGCCCTGCTCTTCCCCCTCATGCGCAAAGAAGCCCACGAGTGAACGGGAGCCCGGCCTTCTATTCCTCGGGCCCGATGTCTGCGTCCTCCAGGCGCGCCAGACGGGCGCCTTCCTCGACGTCCACCCGCGACAGCACCAGCGCACCGCCCAGGAACAAGATCACCAGCGAGGCGATGGAAAAGATGGAGGAGCCGGTGGCCTGAGCGACGACACCGAAGATGAGGGGACCGAAGATGCCGGCGAAACGGGAGCTGGTGGAGAAGAATCCGAAGAATTCGGCCGACTGAGTGTGAGGAACCATGCAGGAAAAGATCGAGCGGCTTAAAGCCTGCACGCCTCCCTGCACCAGTCCCACCGCCGCCGCCAGCAGGAAGAAGTCAGCAGCGCTGTCGATGAAGAAAGCGCCCAGGCAGATGACGGCATAGAAGAAGAGTCCCGCCAGCACCATGGGCTTGGCCCCGAATCGCCTGGCCAGCAACGCGTAGAGATAGGTGGCCGGAAAGCCGATGAAGTTGGCCAGCAGGAGCGCCGAGACCAACTGGCCCATGCTGAACCCGAGTTCGTCGCCATAGGCGGCGGCCATCTTCTGAACCGTCCCTACGCCGTCGTTGTAGATCCAGAAGGCCAGCAGGAAGAGCAACAACTGCCGATGGCGGCGCACGTGAGTAAAGGTGCGGCGCAGGCGCCGGAATCCTCCCAGGAGGGGCGAAGCCTCTCCCAGGGCGCGGCGGCGCGGAGTGTCGGAGGGCATGCGGCGGAAGAGGGGAATGGAAAAGAAGCCCCACCAGAAGGCTACGCTGAGGAAGCTGGCCCGTACCGCGAACTCCACGTCCGGCATCCCGAAAGTCTGAGGAGAGATCATCCACCAGGCGTTGAGCGACAAGAGCAGGCCCCCGCCCAGGTATCCCAGCGCATAGCCTTTTGAGGAAACGGAATCCACTTCATCGCTGCGGCAGATGAAGGGCAGAAAGGAGTCATAGTAGATCTCGGCCGAGGCGTAGCCCAGTGTGGCGGCCAGGTAGAGCAGGGAGGCGAAGAGATAGTTGTCGTCGCCCAGCAGCACGAAACAGGAGGTGGCGGCCAGCCCCAGCCCCAGAAACACGCCCATCAGGCGCTTGCGGCGTCCGCTGTAGTCCCCGATGGCTCCCAGGAGGGGGCCGATCAGGGCGATCGACAAGAGAGTCAGCGAATTGAGATAGGCCCAGTAGGCGGTGGCCTCGGCTTCGGAACCGCCCGATGACGTCACGAGAGAGCGGTAGAACGGTCCGAAAACGGTGGCCTGAATGGTGGTGGCGTAGGCTGAGTTGGCGAAATCGTAGAGCCACCAGGCCCTGATCGCCTTGCGCTGCTGGTGCATGGCAGCAAGCAGTTTAGACCAATCCTTCCCCGACCGCAGAAGGGCAGGGGAGAAGCGCATTCGATCCTGCATGCAACTTAACTGCTGTCTTGGACCTCTATAAGGAACGACGAGGCAAACGATGAATTGGAAGCATTTGGGATGGCTGATGTCGGTGGTCCTGCTGGCGGCCCTGGCCATCATGGCCGTACTCATTTTCAACCGTCTCTCGGGAGTGGAGCGCCAATTGGCCGCTGTTTCCCGCCAGGTCGACCAGGCCCTCAAAAAGGCTGAAGAAGCACGCGAAAAGGCCGACAGCGCCCAGCAGCGGGCCCTTAACGCTGAAGAAGGAGCCCGTCGGGCGGCCCAGGGCCGCCAGCACGCCGAAGAACTCCAGGAGGCGGCACAAGCGCGAGCACAGCAGGCGGAGGAGGACGCCTCCCAGGCCAAACTCGAACGCAACCAGGCCATCGCCGAGGCTGAAGAGATCCGCCGTGAACGGGAGAAAGAGCTGCGCCGCCTGGAAAAGGTGCTGGGAGACATCGCCGATACCAGCCGCAACGCGCTGGGGCTGGTCATGAACCTGGGCGAGGACGCCCTCAAGTTCGACTTCGACAAAGCTACCTTGCGGCCGGGAAACCGGGAAATCCTGAGCCGAATCGCCGGCGTCCTTCTGACTACTTCCGGTTACAGCGTCTACGTCTACGGACACACCGACAACGTCGGTTCAAGCAGCTACAACCAGCGCCTCTCGGAACGGCGGGCCGAGACGGTGCGCGACTACCTGGTGGAGGCCGGAGTGCCGTCCGAGATCATCACCACCAAGGGTTTCGGCAAGTCGCGCCCGCTGGTGAAGGGCAACTCTCCACGGGCCCGGGCCAAGAACCGCCGCGTCGAAATCGGCATCGTCAACACCCGCGTCCGCTACGCGGACGTGGCCGCCGAAGAGCGTTGAAACCCGGCTCCCCGGCAACTCCCGTAGCCGCTGGGAGTGAAACAACCTGCCTTGATTCTCATCTAAGGTATTGCGTGGCGCGGCGAGGAAACTGACTCCGCAATATCCTCGATGTTGCCCCCTGAGAACTTGAAAGGGGGAATGTCCAAGCCACCGCAGACGGAAAGAAGGAGAAACCATGAAATCGAGAAATCGAGTTTACATATTGAGTTTGGCGCCGATTCTGATTGTACTGATGGGGGCCCTGCCCTTGGCCTCGGCCGCCCCCGATCAAAAGGGCGAGCACTACACGGCCACGGCCGTCGGCGTCCGCTCCCCGGTGGGCGGCAGGTCCGTTCCCGTCAACATCCACGTGGATGAGATGACCAGCGACGGCGAGTTGCGGGAACTGCAGAACCTGCTCCAAGAAAAAGGCGAGGACGCGCTGCTCAACCGGCTCGAAGAAGTCGAGAAAGGACGAATGGGACGAGCCGACGAGGTCGGCATCGACATCGCCATCGTGCGCTCCTACGAAACCGACGAGGGCAGGAAGCTCATTCTGGTGGGCGTCCGCGACCGGTCGATCTTCGAGTTGCGTTCTTCCTCACGCACCAACCTGTACCCCTACACCTGGATCGAACTGACCTTGGATGAGCAAGGCCGCGGATCAGGAAAAGTGGCCTACCCGGCCCGCCTCAAGTTCGACGACCAGGGCAACCTGGAAGTCAAGGAATTCGGGCTGGAGTTCGTGCGCCTGATGAACGTGCGGCGCCGCTAAGCCCGCGCCCCATATAAGCAGCCCCATATAGCAGAATCGAAGCGAAATCCCCCGGCCCGGCCGAAAACGGCCCAGCCGGGGGATTTTTTTTGACCGGGCGTCTGCGGTCAGTGCTCCTCTTCGGCCCCCTGCTCTTGACCGGATTGGGCGGGGGTCTCGTGAGCCGCCGCTGCCGCGGCCTTATCGCCCACCGGTTCCCATCCATCGGTCTGATACTGCCAGTTGCGGGAGACGTAGTCGGCACCCGTCAGCAAGAAGAAAATCACCAGCCAGAAGAAACCTGCCGAGACAAAAGCCCAGGTCAGACGCGTATTGTACTTGACGTGCATGAACCAGAGGATGACCAGCGTGGCCTTGAAAATGGCGATTCCCAGTGCGATCACGTCGTTGAGATAGCCGAAATCGACAAAGGCCACCGCCACCGTGATCACGGTCAGCACGACCAATGCGAAGAAGATGGCCAGATAGGTTCTGATGGGCGTGATGTGATCCGACATATCAGTGGCGTCCTATCAAGTAAAGCAGCGGAAAGAGAAAAATCCACACGATGTCTACAAAATGCCAGTAAAGGCCGAACATCTCCACGGGGGCGTAGTAATTGGAGTGATATCGGTTCTTGACGGCTCCGTAGAGGACCCAGATCATCAAGCCGGCGCCGATAATCATGTGCAGGGCGTGCATGCCCGTCATCATGAAATAAAAGGCGAAGAAGACCTGAAGCTGTACGGGAGCTCCCTCGGGCCGTTGGAAATGGCTGCCCGGAACCAGGTGGTGATCCCACTTGGAGGAGTACTCCACAACCTTCACCCCCAGAAAGATCGCGCCCAGCACGAAGGTGGCCGCCAGAAAGATGATGAGCAGTTTCTTCTTGCTGGTCTGGGCCGCCCGCACCGCCAGGGCCATGGTCAAGCTACTGGCGATGAGGACCCCGGTGTTGAAGGCGCCCAACTGAATGTCCAACTCATGGCTGCCGAAGTGGAAGGCCTCGGGATACATGAAGCGGTAGACGCCGTAGCCCACGAAGAGTCCGCCGAAGAACATGATCTCGGTCACCAGAAAGGCCCACATGCCCAGCGTCGCGGCTTCCTTCTGCTGGCCCATGTCGTCGAAGTGATGGGCCACGAACGGATTGTGGCCGGCCTCAGGCGCTTGCGGGTGCGTGCTCACGGTCTGCCTCCCTGTCTCTTTCGTCTTCCATTCCAGGATAGTTGTAGGGATTTTCGGTCACTACCGGCGTTACCGGGAAGTTCTCGGTGGGCGGCGGCGACGGCGTCTGCCATTCCAGCCCCTTGGCGTCCCAGGGATTGGGCGAAGCCTTCTTGCCCTTGAAGAGGGAAACCATCAGATACACCATGGGAATCAGGTATCCGGCTCCCAGGATGGAGGCTCCCGCTGTGGAGAGGACGTTGAGGATCTGGAATTCCTCGGGGTAGACGTGGTAGCGGCGCGGCATGCCCAGGTAGCCCACCACGAACTGGGGGAAGAAGGTCAGGTAGAAGCCGATGAAGATGACCAGCGCGGCAAAGCGCGCCCAACCTTCGGAATACATGCGCCCGGTCATCTTGGGCCACCAGAAATGGATGGCTCCCAGATAACCCATGATGGCTCCCCCCACCATGATGAAATGAAAGTGGGCCACCACGAAATAGGTGTCGTGCAGATGAACGTCGGTCCCCAGCGTGGACAAGAAGAGCCCCGTCAGTCCCCCGATCAGAAACAGGCCCAAGAAGCCGAAGGCGTAGATCATGGGGGCCTGGTAGGAAACCGATCCCTTGTAGAGGGTGGCCGTCCAGTTGAAGGCCTTGACGGCCGAGGGAATAGCCACCAGCATGCTCAGCACCGAGAACACCATTCCGGCGTAGATGGACTGGCTGCTCACGAACATGTGGTGTCCCCAGACCAGAAAGCCCAGGACGGCGATAGCCAGGCTGGAGAAGGCGATGAACTTGTAGCCGAAGACGCGCTTGCGCGAGAAGCAGGTCACCAGTTCGCTCATCACTCCCATGGAGGGCAGGATCATGATGTAGACGGCCGGGTGGGAGTAGAACCAGAAGAGGTGCTGAAAGAGCACCGGGTCGCCGCCCAAGGCCGGATCGAAGATGCCGATGCGGAAGAGCCTTTCCACCGCCACCAGCAAAACGGTGATGGCGATGACCGGCGTCCCCAGAATCATGATCAGCGCGGTGGCGTAGTGGGACCAGATGAAGAGGGGCAGCTTGAACCAGGTCAATCCGGGCGCCCGCATCTTGTGGATGGTGACGATGAAATTGAGTCCGGTGAGGATGGATGAAAACCCGGTGATGAAAATGCCGACCCCGGTCAGCACCACCCATCCGTTGGCGTAGGTCGTGCTGTAAGGAGCGTAGAAGGTCCATCCCGTATCGACGCCTCCCGCCACCATGGCGATGAGCGTCAGTGTGCCGCCGGTTATGAAGACGTACCAGCTCAGGAGGTTGAGCTTGGGAAAGGCCACGTCGCGGGCGCCGATCATCATCGGCACCAGGAAGTTGCCGAAAACTGCCGGAATGCTGGGGATGAGAAAGAAAAAGACCATCACCACGCCGTGCATGGTGAAGAGCTTGTTGTAGGTCTCGGCCGCCAGCAGGTCTCCTTGGGGCGAGGCCAGCTCCAGGCGGATGCCCACCGCCATGGCGCCTCCCAGGAAGAAGAAAAGCGTGACGGAGATGAGATAGAGAATGCCGATGCGCTTGTGGTCGACGGTCAACAGCCAGGACCTGAGTCCGTGGCTGATATTGAGATAATTCAAGGGCTTGCTGCCGCGGGGCGGACGCTCCAGCACCGCGCCCTGGTCCACTGAGGTGCTGCTCATTATTCGGTTTCCTCCCCCGAAGCCGTGTCAGCTCCGATGGACTTGATGTAAGCGATCAAGCGCAAGAGGTTTTCTTCGCTGATTTGACCTTGGAAGCTGGGCATGACGGGCTGATAGCCGCTGACTACCTTGGCGCGCGGATTGAGGATGCTTTCGCGTGTATATTCCTCATCGAAGAGAGCCGTGCGGCCGCCTTCCAGGGCTTGTTCGGTACCGTACTTGCCCAGCAGGTGAGGGCCGCGGGCGCCTGACTGGGGACTGTGGCAGGTGGCGCAGCCCAGTCCCTGAAAGAGCTGCTCGCCGGCCTCGGCGGCGGTCAGGCCGGCCACTCCTCCAGCCACCCAGGCATCGTAGGCCTCGGGCTCCATCACGTAGACGGTGCCGATCATCTCGGAGTGCTTGGTCCCGCAGTATTCGGTGCAGAAGAGATGGTATTCGCCCGTCCGGGTGGCCTGGAACCATTGGGTTGTGTAGCGCCCCGGCAGCACGTCCATCTTGGTGCGGAAGGCCGGGATGAAGAAACTGTGGATGGTGTCTTCCGAGGTCATGGTGAGCTTGACCGGGGTGCCCACGGGAATATGCAGGTCGTTGATCTCGCGCTTGCCTTCCGGATGCTGGATCTTCCACATCCATTGCTTGCCGGTGACGTAGATATCGAGGGTCTCGGCCGGGGGCGTGTTCATGTGCATGAAGACGTCGGCTCCCCAGGCGAAGATGAAGAGGGCGATGCACAGCGGGATCACCGACCAGGTCACTTCGAGGGCCAAGGTGCTGCGGGCCGGCTCGGCCACCGGCGACTTGGAGCGGCGGTACTTGATGGCAAAGTAGAGCACGGCGGCCGAGATGACCGTGGTGAAGAAGGCCGTGACCGCCACCAGCAGCCAAAACAAGGCGTCGACCTGCGCTGCGAAAGTCGAGGCGCTTTCAGGAATAAAACTGAATTCAGACATTGTTCCTCGCTAAGAGCTTCTCGAGGAGCGAGAGCATCCGGCCCTTGAACTCCTGGGGCTTCGAGAGCCCTGTTCTCATATGCGTCATCCGGCAGCGGCCTCCGCGTTGTGGCGGCGCCGGTCGCGGCGATAGCTGACGATGATGAAGGCGGCCACCGCCAGAATGGTCAAAATGCCACCCAGCCGGAGCACGTTCATGACCACCATGGTGTACTTGCCCAGCGTGGGATCGTAGCTGAAGCAATAGAGCAACAACTGATCCACCGGGCTGCCGATCTTACCCTGGGACGATTCCACCAAGGCCAGGCGCAGGTCGCGGGGCGGATACTCGATTCCATAAAAATAGCGGGACAGCCGCCCCTCAGGAGTCGCCATCATGAGGCCGCTGGCATGAATGTAGAGGTCGGTCTCGCTATCGTAGCGGTAGTTGAAGCCCACCACCTCCGCCAGCTTGCGGATGTTCTCTTCGTCGCCCGTCAAGAAGTGCCAGCCCCTGCCTCCCGACTCGCGGTCATAGAGCTTCACGTACTCGGCCCTCTTGGCTTTGGCCAACGCGGCGGTTTCGCCGGGGTCGATGCTTACGGCCACCACGTCGAATTCCTCTCCGGCGCTGAACTGCAGAGGGCTCAACCCCCGCAGCAGACCGTTGAGCACCAGCGTGCAGAGCATGGGACATTCGTAATAGACCATGGCCAGGATGACCGGCTTTTGGCGGAAGTAGGCTCCCAGCTTGACGGGGCGGCCTTCTTCGTCGACGAACTCAAGATCAAGAGGCAGAGCCGCATCCAGATTCTGATCGATCCCCACCCCTTGGCGCTTTTCAGGGGGCGTTTCAGAATTGGGCATCTGGGCCCAGGTCGTGGCCGTCAGTCCCGCCAAGAGAGCCAGCGCCGCAACTGCGGTCCGTAATGGTTTAAGGTCCTTCATATCAAGTCGCGTTCACTAGATTCGCACGTCCTCTGCCGCCAACCAAACCAACTCAGCCGGCCAATCTAAGGGTTCTGATCCGATTCCTCCTCCGTCGGCCGGGGCGCGGCCACTGCGGGCTGCTGCTGCGGGCGGTGGGGCAGCAATTTCTTTTCGGCCACCACCTGGATGGCCCGTTCGATGGGGATGCGCACGACGTTGTTGACCGTGTCGACCCAGCCGTAGGTCTTGAGGATGGCGTCTTCCTGGCGGCGCAGCATTTCGAGCTCGCGCGGCGGATCGGCTTGCAGCAGGGGCGCCGCCGGCCTCTCGAAAGTCTCGGCCAGGGGCGAGGGCTGAGGATAGGTGTCTACCGTCTTGTCCTGCAGGTAGTGGAACAGTCCCCACATGGCCAGCATGGCGGCTACCGTGACAGCCAACAGAGCGCCTCCGAATATCATAAGCGGACGCAGGGGGGTATCGCTGCGTTCGTGGTCATGTTTGGGATGTTGTCGAGCCATCGTTTTCTCCTAGGCTCCGGCTTCTTCGGCGGACAGCTTCTCGACGAACTCATGAGGCAGCCGCGGATCGTTGACGGGCAGCAGGGCCCGCTTCTTTAACTGTCCCAAAAAGAGGAAGATCCAGAGGCCGCCCAGCGCCAGCCAGGTGATCAGGTCCATTGCCAGGTTGAGGGGCGCGAAACTGGTTTGGGCGGCCGGATCTATGCTGGGCTTGATGATCCAGAAGAGCTCCGCCAGACGCATGACGATGAGTCCGAGGGCCACGTTTCGCAGCAGGTTGGGGTGCCGCTTCGTGGTCCTCCACAGCAACAGCAGAAAAGGCACTGCGAAATGGAGGAGGAGGATGGCGAAGCCCATCAGGGCCCAGGGATCCTGAAAGCGGGTCACGTACCAGGGATTGACTTCCGGCAGGTTGGCCGACCAGATGATCAGCAACTGTGAAACCGAGAGGTAGGCCCACAGCATCACGAAGGCCAGCATGAAATTGCCCAGTTCGTGAAAGCGATCGGACGAAGCCACCGTCTTGAGCGGCTCGCGCTCAGCCAGGCGGCGCGAGATCAGCACCAGGAAGCATAGGGTCAGAAGGGCCTGCCCGATGATGTAGATGAGGGCGTAGATGGTCGAAAACCAGTGCGGATCAAGCGACATCAGCAGGTCGACCGAGAAGAGCGTCACCGTCAGGAAGTAGATGACGATTCCGGGTCCGCTGACGAAGTTCATGCGCTTGACCAGCGATCCGTTGCCGCCGCGGTCTTGCTGGGCCGACCACTTGTTGAGCATCAGCGCCAAGCCGATCCAAATGGCGAAGAAGAGGGCTGTGCGCAGGTAGAAAAAGGTCTGGTTGAGATAGGCCGCCTTATGGTCGAGGATGGCGTCTCCGCTTCCCACCTGATAGTGGGGCCATTCATAGAGGTGGGTTCCCGAGACGGCCAGCCCCACCGGGATGAAGAAGAGCACGAAAACGGGCAGCGTGCGGCTCCCGGCTTCCAACTGCCGCCGCACGAAGAAGCTCCAGCGTCCGCCCACCAGATTGTGGAGCATGAACAAGGCCAGGCAGCTCAGCGGCAGCCCGATCCAGAAGACGAAGGCCAGCAGGTAGGACTTGGAAAAGGCCTCGAAGTCCATAAAGGCAGCCCCGATCGACAGCACGGCGGCCAGCGCCCCCACTCCCAGTGCGGCGCTCTGCAGGCTCTCCAGACGCGGGCCGATATTTGCGGACTCGTTCATTGCAGTTCCCTCAGTCTCTGGCGGTCTTCTTGGGGCAGATCTTCAAGCGGCGCCGCTTGGCTGTACTGCAGGGCCCGGATGTAAGCCGCGATGGCCCAGCGTTCTTCGGGCTTGATGCGCGAAGCATAGGAGTACATCACGCCGAATCCGTTGGTGATGACGTCGTAGTAGTAACCCGGAGGCATCTCCAGCAAACGCTGGGAATGGTAGCTCTCGGGCTGCTTGAGGCCTCTCTGCACGATCATCCCGCGGCCGTTGCCGGTCCGCCCATGGCAAGGCGAGCAGTAGATGTTGTAGCGCTCCTGTCCGCGCAGCAGGATCTCCTCGGTGATCGGGAAGGGGAAGAGGGGCGCAAAGTCGCCGTCGATCTTGCCTGTGTAGAGCAGCTTGTCCTGGCGCAGATAACCGCGGGCTACCGTACCCTGCACCAGCGGACGCGAGGCCTGGCGGTCGGCGAAGAAGTCTGACTGCTCCAGCGGCTCGTACTTGGGCGCGTCGTGCATGTCCAGACGGCAGCCCTCCCCGGCCGCCAGCAGCAGCAGAAGGGTCGCAAAGAGCCGCAAAGCAGTTGGCTTGGTCGTTCTAGGGCTCAACGTCATGCACTCCCGTGGGATTCAAGGTCTCAAGAAATCGTCTGGTTTCAACTCGGTCGAAGCGGGCGTCGGCCGACTCCACCACCAGAAAGAAGCGGTCTCGGCTGGCGTACTGGAAGCGGCGCACGTTGAAGACCGGATGGTAGGGCGAAGGCAGTCCGTTGAGAGCGATCATCCCTATCACCGCGGCGAAGGCGGCGAAGAGAATGGTCAACTCGAAGGTCACCGGAATGAAGGAGACCCAGGAGGCCAGCGGGCGTCCCCCGACATTGAGCGGGTAGTCGACGGCCGAGATCCAGTACTGCATGCCGATTCCCGTGGCGCATCCCAGCAGCCCGCCCAGAAAGACCAGCTTGGGCACGTGGCTCTTGGAGTGGCCCAAAGCGTGATCGAGTTCCTCGACCGGCATGGGCGAGTAGCCTTCCACCTTGCGGTATCCTTGCCGGCGAACTTTCTCGGCCGCGGCAATGATGGACTCGGCGTCCTTGAACTCGGCCATCAGTCCGAAAAGCTCTGTCTGCTGGGTTTTAGCTTGCATCTTCTCGTTTCCTAGGCTTCACCCTGATGCTTCTGCTCCCTCCACATATGGCGTATCTCCGACATGGAGATGAAGGGCAAAACGCGGATGAAAAGGAAGACCAGGGTGACGAACAACCCGATGGTTCCGAAGTAGAGCATGTAGTCCCAAACGGTTCCTCCATAGGTATCCCAGGCGGAAGGCATGTAGTCGCGGGCCAGAGAGGTCACGACGATGACGTAGCGTTCAAGCCACATGCCGACGTTGACCACGATGGACAGGATCCACAGCATCACCACGTTGGCGCGGATCTTGCTCGACCACAGCAACTGCGGGATGAGGATGTTGAAGAGGATCAGCATCGTGTAGACATGGGCGTAAGGACCGTCGAAGACGC
Source organism: Acidobacteriota bacterium (assembly GCA_035471785.1). NCBI lineage: Bacteria > Pseudomonadati > Acidobacteriota > Acidobacteriota bacterium. The sequence continues at coordinate 67,009 of DATIPQ010000005.1, read as the reverse complement.
GGTAGCGCATCATGTCGACTTCGTACTGGGCGGCCGAATACCAGGCCATGAAGGCTTCCATCATGTATCCGTAGGCCACGATCAGTCCGGTGGCCAGCATCACCTTGCCCATGTTGTGCAGGTGGCGCATGGTGATGAAGTCCTCCATCTTGCAGAACCAGCGCACGGGAATGGCCAGGGTCAGCACCATGGCGAATCCCGAGTAGATGGCGCCGGCTACGAAGTAGGGAGGAAAGATGGTGGTGTGCCATCCGGGAATCAGCGAGACGGCGAAGTCGAAGCTGACCACGGTGTGCACCGAAAGCACCAGCGGGGTGGCCAGTCCGGCCAGCAGCAGGTAGGCCATCTCGTAGTTCTGCCAATGCTTGGCCGATCCTCTCCATCCCAGGGAAAGGAATCCGTAGATCACCTGGAAGAAGCGCTTCTTGGTGCGGTCGCGCAAAGTGCCCAGATCGGGAATCAGGCCCACGTACCAAAAGAGCAGCGAGACCGTCCCGTAGGTTGAGATGGCGAAGACGTCCCACACCAGCGGCGAGCGGAACTGGGGCCACATCTGCATGGTGTTGGGATAGGGCAGCAGCCAGTAGGCCAGCCAGGGGCGTCCCGTATGGAGGATGGGGAAGAGTCCGGCGCAAGCCACGGCGAAAAGCGTCATGGCTTCGGCGAAGCGGCTGATGGAGGTGCGCCACTTTTGGCGGAAGAGCAGAAGAATGGCCGAGATCAGCGTTCCGGCGTGGCCGATACCGATCCACCAGACCAGGTTGACGATGGCGAATCCCCATCCCACCGGGTTGTTGACGCCCCAGACGCCGACGCCCCAGTAGAGCAGATAGCCGGCGGCCAGCATGAAGCCCATGAAGAAGATGAAGCTGATGCTGAGTCCGACCAGCCACCACTGAGGCGTCCTCTTGCGCAGCACGAAGGCGCTCAAGCGGTCGCTGATCGTCCCCAGGTCGTGACCCGGTTTAATCACCTTGGGCGGCGGCTCGTATCCGGACGGCAGTTTTTGCGATTGGGTCGCCATTTATCCTCTTGCTCCGCTTCAGTGATGCCCTTCTTCCTGGGCCTGCTCGACGGGTGTTTCCAGACCGGGGTGAGGGTTGGTAATGCGCGCCAGATAGCTGGTGCGGGGACGCGTGTTGAGTTCGGCCAGCATGGCGAAGTGGTGCGGCTGCTGCTTGGCCGCCGCCACCCGGCTGTCGGCGTCGTTGAGGTCGCCGAAGAGGATGGCCTCGGTGGGACACACCTGCTGGCAAGCCGTCCTCACTTCGCCGTCGCGGATGCGGCGGTCTTCGCGCTTGGCCTCGATGCGGGCGGCGCTGATGCGCTGCACGCAGTAGGAGCACTTCTCCATGACGCCCCGGCTGCGCACGGTGACGTCGGGGTTGTACTGCATCTTGCGGGACTTGGTGTCCCAGTCGGCGTAGAGATAGAAGTTGAATCGCCGCACCTTGTAGGGACAGTTGTTGGCGCAATAACGGGTTCCCACGCAGCGGTTGTAGACCATGTCGTTGAGGCCTTCATCGCTGTGAACGGTGGCGGCCACCGGGCAAACCGGCTCGCAGGGTGCGTTCTCGCACTGCATGCAGGGAACGGGCTGGTTGAAGGCGGCCGGAGCATGGATGTCGCCTTTGAAGTAGCGGTCCACCCGAATCCAGTGCATCTCGCGTCCGCGCAGCACCTGGTCCTTGCCCACCACGGGAATGTTGTTCTCGGCCTGGCAGGCCACCACGCAGGCGTTGCATCCGGTGCAGGCGCCCAGGTTGATGGCCATGCCCCAGCGGTATTCGTTCTGGTAGTCCCACTCGGGATAGAGGGTGGGCAGGTCATCGGGCGGAAGGTGCTCCAACTCCTCTACGAAGTGGGGGTGTTCACGAAAGTACTCGAGGGTGGCGGCGCGGTAGTGGTTGCGGCCCTCCAGGCTGTGATGGTCCTGGACGCAGGCCAGCGGGTAGCGCCGGCTCTGCAGCGTGATCTCCAGTCCGCCGGCGAAGCCCATGGCGTCGGAGGCGCGCAGCGGGTAGGCGTTGAATCCGGTGTCGTTGCCGACCCGTCCGGCCTGGCTGCGTCCATGGCCCAGAAAGAGGGTGGCGCAATCGTCGGCGTGTCCGGGCAGCACCCACAAGGCGGCCTCGATGGTGCGTCCGCCGACTTTGACCTGGGCCATCTGGCCGGCCACGCTCCACTGCGTCATCTCACCCTTCAGGGCGGCATCGCTGGAGACCCGTCCTAGCCTTTCGGCAGTGGCGGGAGAGACCAGCAAAGCGTTGTCCCAGGTCAGCTTGGAAAGCTGTTTGGGGCATTCCTGCAGCCAGCCGTTGTTGGCGAAGGAACCGTCATGGAGGGTGGGGTCGGGCAAAAAAGCCACCTCCATCCCCTGTATGGAGGTCGAAGGCTGAGGCAAACCCTGGGCCGACCCGCTGACCTGACGGGCGGGCAGGGCGCTGTCGGCCACCACTCCATCATGGACGCTCTGCCGCCAGAAGGACTCGAAATCGATGGAAGGGCTGTTGTCTTCCCAGAATTCCCGCACCGCTTCGTAGGTCCTGATGCCTTCCTCACCGGTCAGGAAGGAAAGCACCTCGTAGACGCTCTTTCCGCCGTAGAGAGGCGCGATGAGAGGCTGCTGGATGGTCACCGTCCCGTCGTAAGCGCGGCAATCGCCCCAGCTTTCCAGAAAGTGGACGCCAGGCACGTGCCAGTGGCAGAGGCGGGCCGTCTCGTCCACGTAGAGTCCGTGGTGGACGCGCAGCGGCACCTTGTCTAGAGCGGAAGCAAGGTCCAGATCGGCGGGCGCGTCATAGGCTGGGTTGGCGCCCAGTATCAGCAGCACCTCGACATCGCCGCCGTTCATGTCGTCGACCAGTTCCTTGAGCGACTCCAGATGGTTGACGGGAAAGGCGTCAACCGGGTCGGTGAACTCCACCGTGCGGCCAATGCTGCCCAGCGCCTGATTCATCAGGTAAGCCAGAGCATGAACCGCGGGCGGCTGGTGGTCTCCGGCCAGCACCAGAGCGCCGGCGCCGGCCGCCTGCAAATCGGAAGCAGCGGCATCGATCCATTCCCCGTGCTCGCCCCAATCCTGTCCGCCCCCCGAGCCGATTCGTCGCGCCAGCGCCCGGGCCGCCGATTCTATGTGCGAAGGCGGCACGGCCAAGCGGTGATCGGCGTAGGCTCCGGTGACGGAGTAGTTGCTTTCGAGCGCGTAGAGGCGGGACATGGGCCCGTCCCCCGAAGGGTCGCGGCGGGCGGCCAAGTCGCGGGCGTAACGCACCGGAGCCTCGGAACCGTGGAGGAAATCGCTGTCCAGGGAGACGATGACGTCGGCCCGGTCGAACTTGTAGCGGACTTCCAGAGGCTCGCCGAAAACCATGCGGGTGGCCTCGAAGACGTTGTCGCGGTTGAGGGGTGCCCACTGGTGCAGCTTGGCCTGAGGGAAGCGCTCCAAAACCCGCCGCAGGTGGGCGGCCTGAGAGAGCGAAGTCACGGTTTCGCTGAGAATGCGCAAACCTGCGCCCCGCTGGGCGGCCTGTTCTTCGATGGCTTGACGATAACGGTCGGCGAAGACGCTCCAGGTGCGGATCTGGCCGGCGTTGCGCACCACCTGGGAGCGGTCGGGATCGTAGAGCGACAGCACGGCCGCCTGGGTGAAGAGATCGGTGGCCCCCAGGCTGGCCGGATGCATCTCGTTGCCTTCCAGCTTGGTGGGGCGTCCCATGTGGCTCTCGGCCAGCACTCCCCGGGCCCGCCCGCCCATGGTGAAGGCGGTGGCGAAGAAAAGAGGCTTGCCGGGCACCATCTGCTCGGGCTGACGCACGTAGGGAAAGATTTTCTCAACCGGCTGCTTGGTGCAGGCGGTGGCTCCCGCCAAAGCGATGGAGGCTCCCATCAGCTTGAGGAAGCGCCGCCGTCCCACCGCGTCCTGCATCTCGCTAGCGCCATGTGGAAACTCGCGGCTCAAGTATTCCTGAAACTCGGGAGTCTCCGCCAGCTCGTGCAGGCTGCGCCAGTAGTCGCGTCCGCCCTTTTCGGACGTCCGCGCCAGCATCTTGTCGTACAGCTCCCAGTATTCGGTGCGCCGGGGCTTGGAGTATTCCGTAGTCATCGGTGGCACGTCGAGCAGGATTGCAGGGATCGGATGTCGTATTCCTCGACCAGGCGCAGGCCCAACTCGCGCTGGGTCACGCCCTCGGGAAGCGTCCAGTTCACGTTGAAGACCTCCTCGCGCGGACGCACGTAGAGTTCAGGATTGCGGTGGCAATCCAAACACCATCCCATGTGAAGCGTCTGAGTCTGCATGATGAGGGGCATCTGGTCGACCTGTCCGTGGCAGGTGACGCATCCTACCCCTTTCTTGATATGCACGCTGTGGTTGAAGTATGCGAAGTCGGGCAAGTCATGGACCCGGTTCCACTCCAAAGGAAGCTCATCCCGCCAGGAGGCTCTGACCGGCTCCAGCATGGGGGCCTCGGTCCAGACCTGAGAGTGACAGGACATGCAAGTTTCCGTGGCAGGGATTCCGGCGAAAGAACTTTCCTCCACCGAGGTGTGGCAGTAACGGCAATCTATGCCCAAGCCGGCGATGTGATGGCGGTGGCTGAAGGGCACCTTCTGTTCACGGGGAATGTATTGCCGAGTCACGTAGGGCGATCCGTGCAGCGTGAAGGCCACCCAGCCCAGAATCACGACAAGCAAAGCTCCGAACGCAATGCTCAGCTTGGCGTAGGCATTCGTGCTTCGATGAAATATCTGTCCCATATGCGAGCGTCGCTACTTCCAGTTACATCGGGGTTCGGTACCCGGCATTCGGCCGCGAGTTCACTCCCGCGGCACCCACCGGAGCCTGACCTGAACGGAATAGAGAGGGTTGCATCTGATCTGCTGCGGTGATCCGTGTGCCTCCCCTGGCAGAGTATCACCGTTCCGTCCGGGTGCCCGCGCTCTCACGGTCACGCGCCGTATTGTAGCCTGTCGCATGGCTCAGTTCAATCCAGGGAGTTCTTCCAGCGAATTTCTGCATCTCAAGGATGTTTCAGCCCTCCTGAAGCGTCCCTCCGAGTCGCGCAAGGAACCCGGCACACACGTTCGAAAGGCCCTTCTCTGCACTCATTCTTTACCTTTGAATCTATGGTACTGTTCTAATCAAACGAAACCTGCGAAGGGGAAGAAGCCATCGGCAAAAGTGGCGGAAAGGATAGAACATGACGGTCAATCGGCAATGGCAGTTGGTCTCCCGTCCCGAGGGGCGGCTCGAGGAATCGGACTTCAAGTGGGTGGAGGGCGGACTGGATCCCCTGCAGCAAGGCCAAGTGCGGGTGCGGGTCATCTACCTCTCCTTGGATCCGGCCAACCGCGGATGGGCCAACGAGGAACCCTCCTACCGGGAGCCGGTTCAGCTCAACCGGGTCATGGACGGCATCGCCGTGGGCCAGGTGGAGGAATCCAAGCATTCCGGCTTCAAAAAGGGCGATCATGTCCAAGGCCTGCTGGGATGGCAGGAGTACGCCGCGCTGGCGGGCGAGCAACTGACCAAACTGCCCGAGCTGCCCGTCCCCCTGACCGCCTACCTGGGAGTGCTGGGGCACATCGGGCTGACGGCCTACTTCGGACTGCTGGATGTGGCCGATCCAAAGGAGGGAGAGACGCTGGTGGTCTCAGCCGCCGCCGGAGCGGTCGGTTCGCTGGTGGGACAGATCGGCAAGATCAAGGGCTGCCGCGTCATCGGCATCGCCGGAAGCGGCGAAAAATGCCGTTGGATCACTGAAGACCTGGGATTCGACGCCTCCATCAACTACAAGAGCGAGGACGTCTACGAGCGCCTCGAGGAAACCTGTCCCCAGGGCATCGACATCTACTTCGAAAACGTGGGCGGAAAGATTCTGGACGCCGTCTTGGCGCGCATGAACCGCTACGGGCGCATCCCCGTCTGCGGACTCATCTCCCAGTACAACGCCACAGAGCCGGTCCCAGGTCCCTACAACTTCGTGCGCATCCTCACCCAGCGCCTCAAGGTGCAGGGCTTTATCGTGATGGATTACCTGAACCGCAGCGACGAGGCCTTCCAGCACTTGGCTCCCTGGCTGATGGAAGGCCGCCTCAAGTACCGCCTGGACGTCCGCGAGGGACTGCAAAACGCGCCCCAAGCCCTCAACGACCTCTTCGAAGGCGCCAACCAGGGCAAACTCATCCTGCAAGTCGGTCCCGAGTCATAGCAAGCGACCCGCGTTGTCGGAAACTCCATGGTCTTGACAAGAGCGGAGAGAGTGAGCTAAGATGCGTTGGAAACTTATAAAACTCATTCAGTTTTCTAGGGAGCAGACTCGCAATTGCAACAAGGCGCAGCGCAGAACAAGATCAGACAGGCGGCCGAGGAGGCCTTCTTCAGGGACGGCATCCGGGCCGTGACCATGGACGAGTTGGCCCGGCGCCTGGGCATGAGCAAGCGGACGCTCTATCAGCACTTCGACTCCAAGCGAGCCCTGCTGCGGGAGGTGCTGCTGGGGCGAACCCGGCATATCGACCAGGTGCTGCGCGACGCCACGGCTCGGCAATACGGCGACTTCGCCGAAAAGCTGCGCGTCGTCCTCAAGCGCCTGGCCCAGGCCCTGCCCCAGCCTTCGCAGCGCTTCTTCCGCGATTTGCGCGGCGGCGCCCCCGAGGTGTGGCAGGAACTGGTGCAGGAACGCGAGCGGATACTCAGCTCTCATTTCCGCCGCCTGCTTCAAGAGGGCCGGCAGCAGCACGCTCTTCGCGAGGACCTCAGCACCGACCTCATCCTGCGCATCTTCCTCTCCATGGTTCAGGGACTGATCACGCCCCAGGTGCTGGCGGAACTGCCGCTTTCCGCCGGCCAGGTTCTGGATCGGATCGTCGCCGTCCTGATGACGGGTATCCTCACCCCGGGCAGGGACGGCAAAGGCGAAAAGCGGCAACTGACAGGTGAAAACGACGCATGAGACGACTATTGACCGTAGCGTTTTCGCTCCTGCTGGGGACGGCGCCCAGCGTTGAGGCTGCCGACACCCTTCGCCTCAGCTTGGCCGAGGCCGTCCAGATGGCGCTTGCTCCCCAGGGCAACCTCAGGGTGGAAGCGGCCCGCGCCGATCTGGAAGCGGCACGGGCCAGGACTGACATCAGCCGTGGGGCCCTGCTTCCTCACCTGCGGGCTCTCGTCGACCAGCGGCGGCTGACCCGCAATCTGGAAGCTCTAGGCCTGCGCGACCAGGGAGGCAACTTCCGCCCGCCCCGGCTTGTCGGGCCCTTCAGCACCTTCGACGCCCGCGCCCAGATCGACCAAACGGTCTTCGACTGGAGTGCGCTGAAAGAGCTGCAAGCATCCGAGGCTTCGGCTGAGGGCGCCCTTCACGACCTGGAGCGCACCCGCGATCTGGTGGCTGCCGAGGTGTGCCGCATCTATTTGCAGGCCCTGCGGGCCCGGGCCGACCTTGAAGCCGCCCAGGCCGACGTTGAGCTGGCCCGTTCGCTCTTGGAAACAGCCGGGCGCCGCCTGCAAGCCGGCACAGGCATCCGCCTGGAGGAGACTCGGGCCGCTGTCCAACTGTCCAATCAGCAGCAGCGCCTGCTGGTGGCTCAGAACCGGCTGGGACGGGCCTACCTGCACCTGCAGCGCGTCATCGGAGCCGAAATCGGCGCACCCATCGAACTCACCGATCGGCTGGAGCGAGATTCTGCTCCCTTGATGGACGCCCGCCAGGCCGACGAGACGGCCCGCGCCTCGCGTCCTGACCTGAAAGCGCTCGAGGACCAGGTGCGCAGCGCTCAAAGACGTGTGCGGGCCGCCTGGGCCCGCCACCTGCCCTCGGTGGCGGCGTTCGCCGACTACGGTTCCAGCGGCATTTATGCCGATGATTCCCTGCCCACCTGGACGCTGGGCTTGCGCCTTGACATCCCCATTTTCCAGGGGGGACGCCTGAAGGCCCAGCAAGCCGAAGCGAGGGCGCTGCTGCGGCGCCGCCAAGCCCTCCTGCAAGACCTGCGCCAGGAAGTCGAGCTGGAAGTGCGCCTGGCCCTGACCGGGGCCCGCCTGGCCGACCAGCAGGTGCAGGTGTCGCGAGAAGGTCTGGACCTGGCACAAGAAGAACTGGAGCGGGCGCAACGCCGCTACCGGGCCGGCGTGGCCAATTCGCTGGAGGTCACCGAAGCTCAAGCCAGCCTGGAGCGCGCACGCGAGAACTATAATTCGGCGCTCTTCGAAAGCGGCACGGCCCGCGTCGAACTGCGGGCTGCCATCGGAACCATCAGGAGCCATTTGGGACCGATCGGGCAGAGGGAGGAATAGCAAGATGAAGAAGACTGGGTTGGCTTTGCTCGTCCTGGCCGGGCTGGCAGTCACGGCCTGGCTGCTGTGGCCTGTCCCGCAAGCGAGCGACAGAATCAGCCTCACCGGCAACATTGAGATGACTGAAGTCCAGGTGGCTTTCAAAAGGGCCGGCCGAATCGAAGAGATCAGGGTCGCGGAGGGCGAACCGGTAGAGGCGGGCAGCCTGCTGGCCAGCCTGGACGATGAGGAGTTGCGGCAGCGGCGCCGGGAAGCCTTGGCGGCACTCAAGGCGGCCTCGGCTCGGGTTGACGAATTGAGGGCCCAGAGAGCCTTCCAGCAGGAGAGCCTGGAAAGCACCGTGGAGGAGCGCCAATCGGCCCTGCAGGCTCAGCGCTCCCTGCTGCAAGAGTTGCTCTCAGGCACCCGAAAGCAGGAGATCGAAGAGGCTGACGCCGCCCTCAGGCGGGCCCGCTCCAGGCTGTCCAAGGCCGAGAGCGACTACAAGCGCGCCCAGCCGCTGGTGGAGCACGAAGACATCTCGCGCCAGCAATTCGACCAGGTCGAAACGGCCTACCAAACCGCTCAGGCCGAGGCGGAGCAGGCCAGCCAGCGCCTCGACCTGTTGCGGGAGGGTCCTCGCCAAGAAGACATCGAGGCAGCCCGGTCGCGAGTCCGACAGGCCCAGGCCCAACTCAGGCTGGCGCAGGCTGGAAGCCTGGACATCGAACGCCTCTCGCGCTCCATCGAGACCGCTCGGGCTGAGATCGAACGGGCCCAAGCGCGGGTCAGCCAGATCGAATCCCAGTTGGACGACACGCAAGCCTTGTCTCCTATCGACGGCGTGGTGCTCTTGAAGAGCGGCCAAGCGGGCGAAGTGGTGGCAGCGGGCACCCCCATCCTCAGCCTGGGAGACTATGCCCGGCCCTGGATGCGCGCCTACATTCCCGAAAACCTGCTGGGACGGGTCAAGTTGGGCTCGCCGGTGCAGGTCAGCACCGATTCCTATCCGGGCAAGGTCTACCGCGGAGAGATCACCTTCATCGCCTCTGAGGCCGAGTTCACGCCCCGTCAGGTGCTGACCCCGGAGCAGCGTTCGCGGCTTGTCTACCGCATCAAGATCAGCCTCGAGAATCCGCGGGGCGAACTCAAGCTCAACATGCCCTGCGACGTCGAGATCCCCTTGCAGCCTGCCCGACAAGACCTGAACGAGGAGGAACCAGCGGCATGAGCCGGGAGGCGGCGGTCGTGTGCCGGGATCTGCGCAAGCGCTTCGGCAATCTGGAAGCGGTTGGCGGCCTTGACCTGCGCGTTGAGCGGGGCGAGATCTTCGGTCTGGTGGGACCCGACGGAGCCGGCAAGACCACCACTTTCCGCATGCTCTGCGGACTGTTGGCGCCCGATGGCGGCCAAGCCCTGGTGGACGGCCACCGCATCGAAGCGGGCAAGCGGCCCGGATACCAGCTCAAGGACAGCCTGGGCTACATGCCCCAGCGCTTTGGACTCTACTTCGACCTCAGCGTGGAGGAGAATATGCGCTTCTACGCCGACCTGTTCGGGCTGGACCCGAAAACCCTGAGTGAGCGGGGAAGCCGGCTGCTGCAGATGACCCGCCTGCAGGACTTTCTCTCGCGCCCGGCCGGAAAACTGTCGGGAGGAATGAAACAGAAGTTGGGTCTGACCTGCGCGCTGCTGCACCAGCCGCGGATCTTGTTGCTGGACGAGCCCACCAACGGCGTCGACCCCGTCTCGCGGCGCGAGTTCTGGAGAATCCTCAGCGGCTTGACGGACCAGGGCATCACCATCCTGCTGGCCACCGCCTACCTGGACGAAGCCGAACGCTGCGACCGGGTGGGGCTGATGTACGAGGGGCGTCTGGTGGCTTGCGACAAGCCCGGCCAACTGCGCCGCGCCCGGGCCTCGGGCATGGAAGAAGAGCTGCCCTCCATGGAAGAAACCTTTGTCGCCCTGGTGCGGCAACAGCACCTCGACAATAGCCGAGACCAGCAAAGCGAGGCCCGTTCATGAAGGGAGTGCAGGTGCAGGATCTCAGCCGCAAGTTCGGCGATTTCGTGGCCGTCGACGGGGTCAGCTTCAGAGTCGAGCCGGGCGAGATCTTCGGCTTCCTGGGCTCCAACGGAGCCGGCAAGACCACCACCATCCGCATGCTCTGCGGACTCCTCAGACCGACTTCGGGAGAAGCCAGCGTAGAAGGCTATGACGTCTACCTCCAACCCGAACGGATCAAGCAGAGCATCGGATACATGTCGCAACGCTTTTCCCTCTACGACGAGTTGACCGTGTCCGAGAACCTGCGCTTTTTCGGGGGCGTTTACGGGCTGCGCGGCCAGGAGGGGCGGCGGCGGCGGCGAGAAATCGCCCAACGACTGGGCCTGCAAGAGCGGCGGCGGGAATTGACGCGCCGCCTGCCGGGAGGCTGGAAGCAGCGTCTGGCTTTGGGCTGCGCCATACTCCACGATCCCCCCATCCTCTTTTTGGACGAGCCCACTTCGGGGGTCGATCCCATCGCCCGCCGCGAGTTCTGGAAGCTCATCAGAGCCCTCTCTCAGCAGGGGCGGACCATCTTCGTCACCACCCACTACATGGACGAAGCCGAGCACTGTCATCGGCTGGCTCTCATGCACGCCGGACGCATCATCGCCCTCGACTCGCCCAGGGCCCTCAAACGCCGGATCGACGAGAAGGGCCGCACCGGCATCGAAGAGGTCTTCGTGCAGCTCATCGAACGCGAGGTGGAAGAGCGCCGCAAGGAGGAGAAGCCATGAAAGACCTCCGCTGGCGGCGCGTGCGGGCCATGGCCCGCAAGGAGGCCTGGCACATCCTGCGCGACAAGCGCAGCCTGCTCATGGCCCTGGCCCTTCCCGCCCTCATGCTGCTGCTCTTCGGCTGGGCCCTCACGCTCGACGTCGACCGTCTCCCCATCCTGGTGCTCGATCAGGACCGTACGCCGGCTTCGCGTGAGCTTGTTTCCCTCTTCCAGGGTTCGCGCTATTTCGAGATCTTGGGAGAAGCCCACGACTATGCCCAGTTGGAAGCCTTCATCAACCGGGGACGCGCCCTGGGAGGACTGGCCATCCAGCGGGGCTTTCAAAGAGACCTGCAGCGAGGTCTGCGCCCGGCCGTCCAGTTCCTGCTCGACGGCTCCGACTCCAACACTGCCTCCATCGGACTGGGCTACGCCGAGAACGTCGTCGCCGACTTCTCAAGGCGCACCGATTTATCCCCATCCGGCGCCTGGGTGGAAGGCAAGCCGAGACCTCCCCTGGAGCTGCGCCAGCGCATTTGGTACAACGCCGAACTGGAATCGAAGAACTACGTCGTACCGGGCCTGGTGGCCGTCATCCTGATGCTGATCGCAGCCCTGCTCACCTCGTTGACCATCGCACGCGAGCAGGAGAGCGGCACCCTGGAGCAACTCCTCTCCACACCGGTCCGACCCGGCGAGATCATCCTGGGCAAGATGGCCGCTTACTTCGCCCTGGGCATCATCGACGCCCTCATCGCCGTCGTCATGGGGGTAGCCGTCTTCCAGGTGCCGCTGCGCGGCAGCCTGCTGCTGCTGGCGGCCGGATGCGCCCTCTATCTCTTCGGAGCCTTGTGCTGGGGAATCCTCATCTCGGCCGCCGCCGACTCTCAGCTTCTGGCCTTCCAGTTGGGCATGATGAGTTCCTTCCTTCCTGCCTTCCTGCTGTCGGGATTCGTCTTCGCCATCGACAACATGCCCGGGCCCATTCAAGCCTTTACCCACCTGGTGCCGGCCCGCTACTTCGTCTCCATCCTGCGGGGGATCTTCCTCAAGGCATCAGGACTGCAGGTGCTGGCCTGGGAATTCGTCCTGCTGACGATCTTCGGCTTGCTCGTCTTCTTGGCGGCCACCCGCAGCCTCTCGCGCAAGGCGGTCACATGAACCTGGGACGGATCCGCCACATCATCCTCAAGGAGATACTGGTCACCTTCCGGGACGCCAAGATGCGGGCCATGCTGATCGGGCCGCCGCTGCTTCAACTCATCATCTTCGGCTACGCCGTCAACCTCGACGTGGGACTCAGCCGTCTGGCCTGGCTGGACCGGGACGGAACTGCCCAATCGCGGGAACTGGCCGGAGCCTTGCAGGGCTCCCGCTACTTCCGCATCAGCCGACAGCCCGCAAACGAGCGCCAGATGGAATCGCTCCTGGAACGGGGCAGCGTGACCGCCGCGGTTCATGTGATGCCCGGCTTCGGCCGCGACGTCATCTCCGGCAGGCCGGGAGCCGTGCAGGTGCTGGTTGACGGATCGGACTCCAACACCGCCTCCATCGTCTCCGGCTATCTGACCCGCGCGCTCAACCAGGCCGGCGCCCGGCTTCGGCCCACCGAGGCGACCACCCTGCAGCGGGTGGAGCTGCGCAGCCGCGTCTGGTTCAATCCCGACCTGCGCAGCCAGGACTACTTCGTGCCCGGAGTGGTGGTCAACATCATCGGACTGGTGACCATCCTTCTCACTTCGATGGCCGTGGTGAGGGAAAAGGAAATCGGCACCCTGGAGCAGTTGATGGTGACCCCCATCAGCCGCCTCGAACTGATGCTGGGCAAGACGCTGCCTTTCGCCGTGGTGGGGTTGGCCGAGATGGCCCTGGTTACGCTGACGGCCCTGCTGGTGTTCGACATCCCGCTGGCAGGATCGTGGAGCATGCTGCTGCTGGGATCGGCCCTCTTCATCCCTACCACCCTGGGAGTGGGACTTCTCATCTCGACGGTTTCCAATACCCAGCAGCAGGCCGTGATGGGATCGTTTTTCTTCTTCCTGCCCTCGTTTCTACTGAGCGGATTCGCCTTTCCCATCCGCAACATGCCCGAACCAGTCCAGTGGATCACCCTGGCCAATCCCATGCGCTATTTTCTCGAGCTGGTGCGGGGCGTCTTTCTCAAGGGCACCGGACTGGAAATCCTGTGGCCGCAATGCCTGGTCCTGACGCTGATGGCCGCCGCCACCATCGCCCTCAGCACCTGGCGCTTCCAAAAGCGAAACCAGTGAAGTGCGGCTTGCCATTGGCGAGGTTCGAACGGGCCAACCGCCCCAATCAGCCCAACGGATTATTCCAGCGTAAGCCTCTGAAGCGGGAGAAGTGGGCGTTATTGGAATGCAGCTCGCACTGGTGCTCGATGGCCAGGGAAGCGAGATGAGCGTCGGTACAGAGGTTGCCGCCGACTCCGGCATCCTCCAGCAAACCCTGAAAAATCTCGAGATGACGCTGTCCGGGCAGCACGATCTGAACGTGAGATCTGCTGTCAAGATGCCGGCATCAGCGACGGCCAGGAAGAGGGAAGATTTCACGGCGCTGGAGCCGTCCAAGCGGGCATGAGAGTATTCAGGATCTTCCTCGTTGTCGTTGCGGCGTCGGGCTGGGCGTCTCAGGCCAGGGGCCAGGAAATCGAAGCCTTCTCGGTGCCTGCCTTCGCCAAGGCCGGAGAGCAGGTCGAGGCGGTCTTGGTTGTAGGCCGGGACGACACAAGCACTGTGGAATTAGAAATCGTGGAGTTTCATTACTTCCACCATCCCGAGTTGGCGCCGGAACCCGATCGCTGGCCGCATGACAGGCAGATGGCCCACATGAAAGACGTGCTGGAGGGACGGGCGCAAGCCTATCAGCCTTCTCTCGATGACCCCAAAGTCCGTCAGATTCTGGACAGCAGAATGCCCCGGCGCCGCCTCCCCATGGAGCGGCGGGAAGACGGGAGCTACCGGGCGCGGTGGACGGCCGGGCACGGACGCTTCTACCTGCGTCCCTACATCGACGGCCAAGCGGCTGACCGGCTCGCTTCACTGCGCGTCCATTGCAGCCAGCCTCGTCTCGACGTCATCCGTCATTTGGCCGACCTGGTGGAGCGCTCGCGGCAGGCCGCTGAAGAGCGTCAAAGCGAACAAGCCCTGGCCCTGCTTTCCCAAGCCGACGGCGCTTTCCGGAAGGGGCACGGCCTCAGGTTCATGCTCACCCACCACGGCTTCGACCCGGCTCCGATTGAGGACGGACTGTCCCAAGCGCGCCGCGCTCTCACGTCTTCCAAGCCCATTGAGGCAGCCTCTCTCCTCAGCGATCTGCTCAAGCGCCTGCAGGAAATGGAAGGGCGCTTTCGGCAAATCGAACTCTAGAGCTCAAGGTTCAGGGAAGGCGCGGCCGGCTCGGTTCCTGGACAACGGGCAGGCGCCGGAAGAGCTCATGAGCTTGAAGGCATGGAATCGCTTTCCACGATCTTGGCGGCCCCTTGGATGGACATGAACTCGCCCAGGTTGTCCATGGTCACCATGCCGACCAGGCGTCCGTCCTTGAGGATGGGCAGGGAGCGGCAAGTGCATTGGCGCAGGCGGTTGAAGACGGTTTCCATCATCTCGTTGGGCTCGGCCACCTGAAAATCGGTTTGCATGACGTCGTGGACCCGAGTTTCCTCGCCCTGGTTGCGCAAGGCGCTGATGAGGTCGGAGCGGGTCAGCACGCCGATCAGTTCGCCGTCGCGGTCCACCACCGGAAAATCGTGCTGGAATCCCGCCAGCAGATGATCGACTCCCTGGCGCAGCGAGTCGCTGGCCTCGAGAGTGCGGAACTCGGTGATCATGGCGTGGGAAATGGGCAGCCCCGACATGGCGGACTTGATCTGTACCATTCCCGACTCCTCGCTGGCTCCCAGCCAGACGAAGAGGGCGATGAAGATCAGGAAGGGATTCCAAAGAAGCCCCAGGAAGCCGAAGAGCAGCGCCATGCCCTGGCCGATGGAAGCCGCTACCTGGGTGGCCTTGACATAGTCCATGCGCAAGGCCAGCAGGGCCCGCAGGACGCGCCCGCCGTCCATGGGGAAGGCTGGAAGCATGTTGAAGGCGGCCAGCATGACGTTGATGGCCGCCATCTGGGTCAGGAAGGAACCGGTGACCATCTCCACGTCCTGCAGCCGGCCCGTGCCCCACAATCCCACCACGGAGGCGATGAAGATGACGGCCAGCACCACGTTGACGGCGGGTCCGGCCAAGGCCACTACGAGTTCCTGGCGCGGGTCTTCGGGCATTTTCTCCAAACGGGCCACGCCCCCGATGGGAAGCAGGGTGATGTCGCGCGTTTCGATGCCATAGCGGCGAGCCGTCAAGGCGTGCCCCAGCTCGTGCAAAACCACGATTCCGAAGACAGCCAGGATGAGGACCAGACCGTTGAGAACCCCCTCCAGAGTCCCGGTTTGGTTGTAGTAAATCCATCCCACCCACCCCAGAATGAGGACGAAGGTGAGGTGCATATAAACGTCGATCCCGGCCAGGCGGCCGAGCTTGATAGACCATTTCATGGCAAATCCGAATCGAAGCCCTGTTCAACTACGCTTCTCGCCCCACAGGGTGAGGACGAGCTCGCGGGCGCCGCCGTTGTTGCGGTGCTCACACAAGTAAAGACCCTGCCAGGTGCCCAGCTTCAACTTGCCGTCGCTGATGGGAAGCGTCAGCCCGCTGCCCAGCAAGGAGGCCTTGATGTGGGCCGGCATGTCGTCCGGCCCTTCCAAGGTGTGTTCATAGTATGGCTGATTTTCCGGGACCATGCGGTCGAAATGGCGCTCCATGTCCCCGCGCACGTCGGGCGAGGCGTTTTCGTTGAGGGAGAGCGAGGCCGAGGTGTGGAGGATGAACACATGAAGCAGCCCCACGCTGTACTCCTCCAGCTCCGGCAACTGCTCCACGACCTCCCGCGTAATCAGGTGAAACCCGCGTCGACGGGGCTTGAGCCGTACTTGTCTTTGCGTCCACGCCATACCCGCTCAACTTAACAGATTGCTTCCCAGTGGAGCTACTGATGCGGCATGTGCCCGCTTGAAAGAATACTAGCGGCAGTGAATGCTGGAGCCGCGGGAGCGTAGACTTGGGCGGGAGAAAGGAAACTGGCGATGAGCGTGATTGGAGTCAGCGGCTTGAGATTCCGCTATCCCCGCGCGGCCGAGGAGGCGCTGAAGGGTTTTGACTTCGAGATACGGGAAGGCGAGATCTTCGGCTTCCTGGGGCCCAGCGGGTCGGGCAAGTCGACCACCCAGAAAATCCTGACCGGATTGCTGCCGGAATTCGAGGGGCAGGCCACGGTCCTGGGACAAGGCATCGGCAAGTGGGGGCGAGGACTCTACCAGAGAGTCGGGATTTCCTTCGAGTATCCAACCCATTTCTTGAAGCTCACGGCCCTGGAGAATTTGAGCTACTACGGAGCGCTCTTCGAAGGAGAGCGGCGCTCGCCTCAGCAGGTATTGGAGTGGGTGGGGCTGGGAGGCGAAGGCCAGAAGCGGGTGGAGGAGTATTCCAAGGGCATGAAGAACCGGCTCAGCCTGGCCCGCTCCCTGCTTCACAGGCCCGACGTCCTCTTTCTGGACGAGCCCACAGCCGGACTCGACCCCAAGAACGCCCGCCTGGTGCGGGACTTGATCAGGCAGGAAAACGAGAACGGCTGCACCGTCTTTCTCACCAGCCACGACATGCACCTGGTGGACGCGCTCTGCCACCGGGCCGCTTTCCTGGTGGAGGGGCGTATTTCAACCGTGGGCGTCCCCGGAGATTTGAAGCTGAGGCACGGGAAGAGGGAAGTCAACCTCCGTTACGAGGCCGAGGGGGAAGTCGAAGAGGCCGCCTTCAGCCTTGAGGGGCTGGGGGACAATCCCGAGTTCCTGGCCTTGTTGCGTTCGGGACGCGTGCTCACCATGCATTCGCGCGAGGCGACCCTGGAGGACGTCTTCATCGAGGTCACCGGCGAATACCTGCACTAGGAGACGGATTCAATGCGCCCAAGTTCAACGGCGGACGTGCAGTTGCAGACACCATGGGATTGGCCTCGGCTGCGCCTTCTGCTGGTCACATTGCGGCGTGACCTCCGCATCCAGGTCAGGCAGGGATTCATCGTCGCTTCGGCCCTGGTCGTGGCGGTGATGCTGGCCGTCCTGCAGTGGATTCCCCAGGAAATGCGCATCCCCATGGCGCCGCTGCTCATCTTCGGAGAGCTCTTCATGGGGACGTTCTTCTTCCTGGCCGCGCTGCTGATTCTCGAAAAGGAAGAGGGTTCGCTGGCGGCCCTGGCGGTAACGCCCCTGCCCTTCGGCTTCTACCTGGGATCCAAGGCGCTGGTCCTGACGGGAATCGTGGCCGGCGAATCCCTCTTGCTGGTGTTGCTGGGACTTCGGGTCTCTTTTGACGCGGCCGCTCTTTTCGCGGGCGTGATGGGGATGGGGATCATCATGACTTTGCTGGGCTTCCTGGCGGCCGCCCGCCATGACTCGGTCAATACCTTCCTCTTTCCTTCCATGCTGTGGGCGACCGGGCTGGTTCTTCCCTTCCCGGCCGCCTTCGGGATGGCCCCTTACTGGGTAACCGCCTGGCATCCGGTAGCGGCGGGAATGGGTTTGCTGCAGGGAGCGTTTGCCCGCCGCGCCTGGATCTGGACTCTGGCCGACACCGCCATCCTGGCCGGCTGGGCGCTGCTATTGGCCTGGCTGTGCGGCAAGGCCTACCGGCGCTGGATCGTCCAGCGGGGGGGCTGGAATGTCTGAAGTCAAGCGCCTCTTCGTCCTGCTGGGGATCGACCGCCGCCTGGTGCTGCGCGACAGCCTGCTGCGCTGGATGGTGGTCTTTCCCCTGGCCCTCTTTCTGGTGCTGGTCTGGGGGCTGCCGATGCTGGCCGGACTGCTGGCCGAGGTCTATCAGGTCGAGCTGGGGGACTACGAACCCCTCATCGCCGTCATGGTGCTGGGAATCCTTCCCGGCAGCTACGGCTTCGTGCTGGGATTTCTGCTGCTGGAGGAGCGCGACCAGCACACCCGCGAAGCCCTCAGCGTCACGCCTCTGCATCCCGCCACCTACCTGCTGGGCCGTTTGGGATACACGGTCTTGCTCAGCACCCTGGTGGGAGCGCTGCTGGTGCGTTGGCTGGGGCTGGCGGGCCTCTCCTGGACGCAACTGCTGGCTTGCAGCCTGGCCGCCGCCCTCTTCGGTCCGCTGATGGCCCTGGCGCTGGCCGCCTGGGCCCAGGACAAAGTGCAGGGATTCGCCCTCTACAAGGCTCTTAGCGGCGTCCAGATGCCGCTTGTGCTGGCCTACTTCGTTGACCCGCCCCTGCAACTCGCTTTCGGCATCCTCCCCAACTTCTGGGCTGCCAAAATGCTCTGGACCCTTGCCGACGCCCAAGCCTCCGGCGCGACCCCCACGACCGCCTGGCTCTACTTCGCTATCTCGCTCCTCATCCAGACAACCCTGATCCTCTGGCTCTCCCGCCGCTGGGCCCGTCGGCCTTGACAAGAGCGGCAGTCACGACCAATATCATTCTCTCGTTCTGATTGACCATTTCAACGGGGTCAGAGAAGCGACACACCATATTTCGCGGCGCGCCCTTATCCGATCACCCGCAACAGCAAGGACTTCGATCCCGCCCGCCATCCCTTCGTCAGCGCGCCCTATGAAATCTCGCCTTAAGCCTCGACGGGCTCGGCCGGGATGACGGGGACGAAGTCCAGGGTGCCGTCGGACTTGAGGTCGACTTCGACGTGCTGGCCGTCGGCGATCTCGCCCTTGAGCAGCAGCATGCCCAGCGGATTCTCGATCTCGCGCTGGATGGCCCGTTTCAAGGGGCGGGCTCCGAAGTGGGGATCGTAACCCACGTCCACCAGATGTCCCGCGGCCTCATCGCTCAGCTCGATGGTGATCTTGCGGTCTTCCAGGCGCCTTTGCAGGTAGCCCAGTTGGATGGTCACGATGGCCTTGAGGTCTTGGCGGCTGAGGGCATGGAAGACGATGGTTTCGTCGACCCGGTTGAGGAACTCGGGCCGGAAGTTGCGCCGCAACTCGCTCAACACCTCCGTCTTCATGCGCTCATAGCCTTCGCTCTCGAAGTCCCCCTGGAACTCCAGGATGCGGGTGGAGCCGATGTTGGAGGTCATGATGACGATGGTGTTCTTGAAGTTCACCGTGCGCCCGTGTCCGTCGGTCAGACGCCCGTCGTCGAGGATCTGCAGCATGCTGTTGAAGACGTCCACGTGGGCTTTTTCGATCTCGTCGAACAGGATCACCGAGTAAGGACGGCGGCGCACCGCCTCGGTGAGCTGGCCACCTTCCTCGAATCCCACGTAGCCGGGCGGCGCGCCCACCAGGCGGGCCACCGAGTGCTTCTCCTGATACTCCGACATATCGATGCGGATCATGGCCCGCTCGTCGTCGAAGAGGAACTGGGCCAGGGCCCGCGCCAGCTCGGTCTTGCCCACGCCGGTGGGCCCCAGGAAGATGAAGCTGCCGATGGGCCGTTCGGGGTCCTTGAGTCCCGAGCGGGCCCGGATGACGGCTTGAGACACGGCATGGACGGCTTCGTCCTGCCCCACCACCCGCTTGTGCAGTTCTTCCTCCAGGTGAAGCAGCTTTTCCGTTTCCCCTTCCATCAGACGGGAAACCGGCACGCCGCTCCAGCGGGAAACCACCTGGGCCACGTCCTCTTCCGAGACTTCCTCTTTGAGCAGACGGCTCTGGGATTGCTTTTGATGCAGCGTTTCCTCTTGCTTCTTGAGCTGCTTCTCCAACTCCTGCATGCGGCCGTAGCGCAACTCGGCGGCTTTGTTGAGGTCATATTCGCGTTCCGCCTTCTCGATCTCGGTGCGGGTGCGCTCGATTTCTTCGCGGATGTCGCGGAGCTTCTGAACCGCCTCCTTTTCAGACTGCCATTGAGCCTGCAGGGCGTCGAAGGAACCCTTGGCGTTGGCCAGTTCTTCCTCCAGCTTGTCGAGGCGCTGGCGGGAGGCTTCGTCCTTCTCTTTCTTGAGAGCCTCGCGCTCGATTTCAAGCTGCATGACGCGGCGCCGGATCTCGTCCAGTTCAGCCGGCATGGAATCCATTTCGGTGCGCAGCTTGGCGGCCGCTTCGTCCATCAAATCGATGGCCTTGTCGGGCAGAAAGCGGTCGGAGATGTAGCGGTTGGAAAGCACCGCGGCCGACACCAGTGCTGCGTCCTGGATGCGCACGCCGTGATGCACTTCGTAGCGCTCCTTGAGGCCGCGCAGGATGGAAATGGTGTCTTCCACCGAAGGCTGATCGACCAGCACCGGCTGAAAACGCCGTTCCAGCGCGGCGTCTTTTTCCACGTGCTTGCGGTACTCGTCCAGAGTGGTGGCGCCGATGCAGTGCAGTTCTCCGCGGGCCAGCATGGGCTTGAGCAGGTTGCCGGCGTCCATCGATCCCTCGGTGCGTCCGGCGCCCACCACGGTGTGCAGTTCGTCGATGAAGAGGATGATCTCTCCTTCGGCTTCCTGCACTTCTTTGAGCACGGCCTTGAGACGCTCCTCGAACTCGCCGCGGTACTTGGCGCCGGCGATCAGGGCGCCCATGTCGAGAGAGACGATGCGCTTGTTCTTGAGTCCCTCGGGCACGTCGCCGTTGACGATGCGCTGGGCCAGTCCCTCGGCGATGGCGGTCTTGCCCACGCCGGGCTCGCCGATCAGCACCGGATTGTTCTTGGTGCGCCTCGACAAGACCTGGGTGATGCGGCGGATCTCTTCGTCGCGTCCTATGACGGGATCGATCTTGCCCCGCCGGGCATCCTGGGTCAGGTCGCGCCCGTACTGCTCCAGAGCTTGATAGGTGGATTCAGGGTTCTGGGAGGTGATGCGCTGCGATCCCCTTACTTCGCGCAACGCCTTGAGCATGCGGTCGCGGGTCACGCCGAATTCCTTCAGCAACATGCCTGCCGTGCCCTTGTCGTCGAGCATGGCCAGCAGCAGATGCTCGGCCGAGACATACTGGTCTTTCAGGCCCTTGGCCTCCAACTCGGCTTGGGCCAGCAAGGTATTCAGGCGTCCGGTTATGTAAACTTTGTCGGCCTCGGCCCCCGGTCCCGAAACCGAGGGACGCCGCTCAAGATCCCCCTCGATGCGCTGTTGCAGCCCTTCCACGTTGACGTCGGCCTTGTTGAGGATGGCAGCCGTCAATCCCTTGGGCTGCACCAGCAGCGTGGCCAGCAGATGCTCGACGTCGACCTGCTGATGGCCTCTGCGCGCGGCATCGCTCTGGGCCTCCATCAGGGCTTGGCGGGCTTTCTCGGTCATTCGATTTATATCCATTTACTTTCGTCCTCAAAGGAATTCTTTTAAACTCTTCTGCGAGAGTTTATCTAAGACCCGACCGCGCCGGAAGCAAGGCCGGGGCTTAAAAAAGTTGACAAGAACAGACTCAAGTTTGATTTCAGGGACGTGACCGCATGAGTCAAGACCCGTTTCAAGAGTTGAAACAGCTCCAGCAACGCATGAAGCAGATCCTGGAGCAGAGCGTCCAATCGGGACCCTCGGCCGAAGAGTCCTCCGCACCTTCCTCCGAGCGGGCCTGGACCCCCGTCGTCGATATCCTGGAAACGGCGGAGGAGTTCGTGGTCAAGGCCGAGTTGCCCGAAGTGCAGCGAGAGGACGTGAAACTGCAGTTGACGGGCAACGTGCTGACCCTGAGCGGGCAGCGGCGGCGGCAGCCGAGGGCCGAGGGCGAAGTGGTCCACCATCAGCGCGAGCGCGCCTGGGGCCGCTTCATCCGCCACTTCAACCTGCCCGGTCACCTCGACTCGGACACCATTTCCGCCCTGCTGCGCGACGGCGTGCTGACCATCCGCTTGGCCAAGCAGAGAGAGCTCAGCCCCCGCCGCATTGAAATCAGCTAGGAGGACGTTAAGATAGAGAGGGAGGCATTGAAATGATCCACAAGGCGGCTTTTGCCGGCAGCTTTTATCCTGGAGAAGCGCCGGAACTGCGCCGCCAGGTAGCCTCGGCCATTCCTCCTCAACGCTCCAAGCACAAGGCCTTGGGCGTGATGCTGCCCCATGCCGGATACCGCTATTGCGGCCACATCATCGGCAAGACCCTGGCAGGGCTGCAGCTTCCCCGCCGCTTCATCCTGCTCTGCCCCAACCACACGGGACGGGGCGCCCCGCTTTCCATCCAGTCGCTGGGACGCTGGCAGACTCCCCTCGGCGAGGTTGAGATCGACCGTCCGCTGGCGCGCGCCATCAAACGCCACTGCCTGAACGTGCAGGACAGCCCCGAGGCCCTGCGCCGCGAGCACTCTGTGGAAGTGCAGTTGCCCTTCCTCCAGTACTTCCTGGACGAGTTCACCTTCGTGCCGGTGGCCGTGGGAACCTCGCGACTGCAGAGCCTGCTGCTTCTGGGACGCGGATTGGCGGCTGTGCTGGAAGAGGCGGAAGAGCCGGTCATGCTCATCGCCACTTCCGACATGAACCACTTCGAGCCCGCCGAGGTCGGCCGCCAAAAGGACCAAGCCGCCCTGCGCCTGATCTGTGAAATGGACTGCCAGGGGCTCTATCGCGAGGTGCGGGAACGGCCCATCTCGATGTGCGGATACGGTCCCATGATCGCGATTATGGAGGCGTGCAGGCTGCTGGAGGCGCGAAGAGCCGAGGTGGTCGACTATGCCCAGTCCAGCGACGTTACCGGGGAATTTTCCAGCGTTGTCGGCTACGCCGGCGTGGTGATCCGTTGAAGCTGTGGCAGATAGCCACCGCCAGGGCGTCGGCGGCGTCGTGGGGCTGAGGCGTACGGCGCAGGTTGAGCAACGTCTTGACCATCATCTGCACCTGCGTTTTCTCGGCCCGTCCGTAGCCCACCACCGACTTCTTGATCTCCAGGGGCGAGTATTCGAGGATGGGGACGCCGGCTTCGGCGGCGGCCAGCAAGATGACGCCGCGGGCATGGCCCAACTTGAGGGCCGTCTGCACGTTGACGGCGTGAAAGACCTTCTCCACCGCCACCACCTCGGGCTGGTGCTCGGCGATGCGCTGCTTTAATCCTTGGTAGATGCGAACCAGACGCTGGGCGAAATCGGAAGAGTCTCCGCGTTTGAGCCCCTCCACCTTTCCATAGTCGAGGCACTTGAGCCGGCTTCCCTGCGCTTCGATGACCCCGTAGCCCGTCACCCGGCTGCCCGGATCGACGCCGAACACCTTCATCCGCTTATCTTGTCACGCGGCTCTGTCATGCGAGTCGTGGCCGACTCGAACTCTCAAGCTCCAATTCCCAACCCGCAAAGGCTCCAAAAAAGGGCAAGACCGACTGTTGTGAGTTGGGGGCTTTGGAAGTTGGATTTTGGCGAGCCAGGCCAGCCCCTCAGTTCATGAGGGCTTCCATCTCGGCTTCGTCGATGTCGAGGTTGGAGTAGACGTTCTGCACGTCTTCGTGGTCTTCCAGCGCATCCATCAGCTTGAGCATCTGCTGGGCCTGCTTGCCCTCCAGGGCCAGGGAGTTCTGCGGGATCATGGTGACTTCTTTGCTTTCGGCCTCGATGCCGGCCTTGTCCAGCGCGTCGCGCACCGCATCGAATTGCTCGAAGGGCGAATAGATCTCGTAAGCGTCCTCGCCCGTCTCCATGTCCTCGGCGCCGGCTTCCAGGGCAATCTCCAGCAACTGGTCTTCCTCGGCTGCGTCCAGAGGAACCCTGAAGTAGCCCTTGCGTTCGAAGATCCAGGCCACCGCCCCGTTCTCGGCCAGGTTGCCGTTATGTTTCGAGAAGAGGTGACGGATCTCGGCCACGGTGCGGTTCCTGTTGTCGGTCAGCGTTTCGATGAAGACGGCCGCTCCGCCCGGTCCGTAGCCCTCGTAGCTGACGGGTTCGTAGACCTGCCCCGGCAGTTCTCCGGTGCCTTTGAGAATGGCCCGCTTGATGTTGTCCTGGGGCATGTTGGCGCCTTTGGCCTTCTCAACCGCCGTGCGTAGCCGCGGATTGGAATCTTCGTCCCCGCCGCCCAGGCGCGCGGCCACGCTGATCTCCTTGATCAAGCGGGTGAACAGCTTGCCCCGCTTGGCGTCAGCCGCCGCCTTCTTATGTTTAATCGAATGCCACTTGGAATGTCCTGACATATTGGTTCTGCTCCCGTCGGTCCAAACGCCTATTTTAACACGGCCGGCGCGGCTGACATCGCGACTCGGCGAAGCGAAATCCGATACACTGAAGCCATGTCCAAATGCGGTCACATCGCGCTCATCGGACGCCCCAACGCGGGCAAGTCGACGCTGCTCAACCACCTCATGGGGCAGAAGATCGCCATCGTCAGCGACAAGCCCCAAACCACGCGTCGGCGCATCTTGGGCGTCCTCAACCGCGGGGAGGCACAAATGATCTTCGTCGACACTCCGGGAATCCACAAGCCGGGCTACCGCCTCAACCAGATCATGATGGATACCGTCTACGAAGCCATCAAGGACGTGGATCTGCTGCTTCACATGGTGGACGCCTCCGAGCCCTACGGACGCGGCGAGCAGTTCGTGGTCGATTTGGTCAAGCAGGCCGGCAAGCCCACCCTGCTGCTGCTCAACAAGGCCGACGCCGTCAACAAGGGCCGTCTGCTGCCCGAGATCGAAGCTTACAACGAGCGCTTCGCCTACCAGGAGATCATCCCCATCTCGGCCTCCCAGGGCGACAACGTCGAGGTGCTGCTGGAGCGCATCGCCGAGCATCTGCCCGAGTCGGACTGGCTTTTTCCCGAAGACTACTTCACCGATCAGCAGGAGCGCTTCCTGGCTTCCGAGATCATCCGCGAAAAGGTTCTGGCTCACACCCGCCGAGAGATTCCCTACTCCACCGCCGTAGTGATCGAGGAGTTCGACGAGAGCCGTCGCCAGGAGGAGGAAAGCTTCCTGCGCATCACGGCCTCGATTTTGGTCGACAAGCCCAACCACAAGAAAATCGTCATCGGGCGGGGCGGACGCATGATCAAGCGGATCGGCACCGAAGCCCGCAAGGAGCTCAAGCGCATGCTCGAGGTCAAGAGCCTCTACCTCGACCTCAACGTCAAGGTAGAAGCCGGCTGGCGCGACCGCGAAGGCCTCCTCGACCAAATGGGCGTCATCGGCCGCTGAGAGGAACACAGCCATGGACAAAGCAGAAGCCGCCCCCGCTCAGCGCAGCACGGTGCAATCGATGATCGAGAAGGTGCGCAGTCCCTTTTACTTGCGCCTCTTCTTCTTGACCAAGCTGCCGCTGGCCTTGATGGCGGGGCTGCGGGTGAGGGACCTGGACGAGTCCTCTTGCCGGGTCTCAGTGCCTTACGGATGGCGCACCACCAATCCCTTCCGCTCCACTTATTTCGCTGCTCTCTCCATGGCGGCCGAGCTTTCCACCGGCTTGCTGGCCGATCTGCAGGTGCGTCTGGCGCCCGCTTCGGTGGCCATGCTCATAGTGGGATTGGAAGCCGAGTTCGAAAAGAAGGCCACGGGGACCACCTTCTTCACCTGCCAGCAGGGAGAGGCCCTGGCCAGGGCCGTATCTCAGACCTTGCAAGAGGGCGAGCCGGCCACCGCCAGGGTGGAAACCGTCGGTCGTCTCAAGGACGGAACCGTGGTGGCCCGCTTCGCCTTCACATGGTCCTTCAAGAAGCGTCAAACCCGTTGAAGACCAAGTCTGGAATGGGTTCCAGGAGCCGCCCGAGACAGTCCTCCGCCTGCCACGCCGTCAAAAGATTCGGGCCATTTCACGGCCTTGTGACGGCGATTTTTCGGCAGTTCGAGGAAAAAACTGGAGATTCATACGAACTTTTTCCGCAGAAAACCGTCTAACTCTTATGAAAGTCATCGCCATTCATGGCGGTGCCTCCTGATGGATGAAACGGGGGGCGGGAAGGCAACCCTACCTACCCTAGCGAGCTCAAGCCCTTCTCGCCCCTGCCATCTCCCCCAAGGCTTAGCGTAATCCTCCTTTCTCCGGTCGATCGGCAGCACCCGGGCCAACGGCTGAGAGTGCGCGCAAGAAGCCAAAACCCTTTCTATGGGCATAAACTTATTGACAGGAAAGGGAATTCGGCACAGAATAGAAAAGCTTGACGTGGCCTTTAGCGCAGGCCTGTTTCCCTTCCCCTTAAGGGACCTGCGCTGCAGAGCCGGAGAGGCTGGCGAGTCGCAACCCGATACCGCCGTTCCACACCCTAATGCGGTGGGCGCGATTCGACGACCCCGAAAGGCAGCCGCGTCGAGTGCGATCGATTCCATACCGATTGGAAACCGAAAAGGCCCGCAAGCACCCTGCGGGCCTTTTCACTTTCTGACTGTGAGATACTGCCCTGGTGCAGTTGAAGGTCTCCCGCCAATTGATGGCCTCCATTACCGAACGTGTGCAAGACGCCTATCCTGAGGAGGCCTGCGGCCTGTTGGGAGGAAGGCGGGAGGGAGAGACCGTCCAGGTGGCGGAGGCTTTCCCGGCCCCCAACTCGTGGCCGCAGGATGGGGAAGAGGGCAGGGGTTCCCGCTTCACCATCGCACCCGGCTTTCATCGCCGGGTTCACTCCGCCCTGAGCAAGAAAGGCCTGCACGTCGTAGGCGTTTATCATTCCCATCCCGACGCACCGCCTCAGCCGTCCCGCTTCGACCTGAAGATGGCCTGGCCCGAACTCGTCTACTGGATCTTCAGCGTCAGGCGCGGCCAGGCCCGCCAGAGCAGAGCCTGGAGGCTGCGCCCTTCAGCCGACCAGGTGGAAATTATCTGCACCTGAATCCTGCTATGCTGGAGCCATGAGCGAGTTGAGCCGCGCCGAACTGGAGCGCTACAGCCGGCATTTGATCCTGCCCGAAGTGGGAATGGAAGGGCAGAAGAAGCTCAAACAGGCTTCTGTGCTGTGCGTGGGCGCCGGCGGACTGGGCTCTCCGCTGGCCCTCTACCTGGCGGCGGCCGGCGTGGGGCGCCTGGGCATCGTCGACTTCGACGTAGTGGACGCTTCAAACCTGCAAAGGCAGATCCTGTACGGCACTTCCCGTCTGGGGCGATCCAAGCTGGAATCGGCGCGGGAGCGGCTGGGCGATCTGAACCCCGAGGTGGAAGTGGTGACCCATGAGATGCGCCTCGATTCGAGCAATGCGCTGGAAGTCATCGAAGACTACGACATGGTGGCCGACGGGACCGACAACTTCCCCACCCGCTACCTGGTCAACGACGCCTGCGTGCTGACGGGCACGCCCAACGCCTACGCCAGCATCTTCCGTTTCGAGGGACAGGCTTCGCTGTTCGGCTTGCCGGGAGGCCCCTGTTACCGCTGCCTCTTTCCCAAACCGCCCGATCCGGGACTGGTGCCCTCCTGCGCCGAGGGAGGCGTGCTGGGCATCTTGCCGGGTTTGTTGGGAGTGATCCAGGCCACCGAGATCATCAAGCTGATAGTGGGCCGCGGCCGGCCGCTGGCGGGACGCCTGCTGCTGGTGGACGCGCTGTCCATGCGCTTCCGCGAACTTAAGATCAAGCGCAATCCCGAGTGTCCCGTGTGCGGAGATCATCCCACCCAAAGCAATCTGATCGACTATGAGGGGTTTTGTGGAATGAGGAATCACGAGCAAGAAACCAGAGTGCCCGAGGTCAGTCCGCGTCAATTGAAAGAGGAACTGGATGCCGGCAAAGACCTGTTCGTCCTCGACGTGCGCAATCCGCCTGAACTGGATATCGCCAAGCTGGAAGCGGCTTCGGCGCTGATCCCGCTGCCCGAGCTGGATGAGCGGATGGAGGAACTCGATCCCGACAGGGACATCGTGGTCTTCTGCCGCTCCGGAGCGCGCAGCGCGGACGCCACCGAGAGGTTGCTGGAGAACGGCTTTAGACGCGTCCGCAACCTGGCCGGAGGCATCTTGGCCTGGTCGGATCAAGTCGATCCTTCCATTGCCAAGTATTGAGAGGCTTGAGGCGTTGTGCAGATCGCCGCAAGGATGCGCTCCCAGCTTTCAAGGACCGACCGTGTGCTACCTGACGTCGGGGATGAGTTGGCGCACGTAGCGGCCGACTTGCTTGGGCAACTCGGCTTCGCCCTTGTGTTCCTCGATGAACTGGACGATGGCCGAACCCACCACGGCGCCCTCGGCCTGCTCCCACACCCGCTGCACCGCCTCCGGGGAATCGATGCCGAAGCCGACGGCGATGGGCGTGTCGGTGTAGCGGCGCAAGCGCGCCACGGTGGAGGCGATTTCTTCCCCCACCTCGGTGTGACTTCCCGTCACGCCGGTTCGGGCCACCAGGTAGAGAAAGCCCCGGCTGACCCGGGCGATGCTCTGCAGGCGCTGGTCCGAGGAGGTGGGCGCGGCCAGAAAGACCGTGTCCAGCTTCTCCAAGGGCTGCATGAGCCGGTATTCCTCGGGAGTCAAGTCCGAGATAAGCAGCCCGTCCAGTCCTGATCGGGCGGCTTCTTCTTCGAGGCGCTCAAGTCCATAGCGCATCAGCGGGTTGATGTAGCTCATGAAGAGGAGTCCGGCGTCGGTCTTGGCCCGCACCCGTCCCACCATGTGAATGAAATCGCTCATGGAGTATCCGTGCTGCAGAGCCTGAAAGGAGGAGCGCTGGATGACCGGGCCGTCGGCGATGGGATCGGAAAAGGGGATGCCGATCTCTACGATGTCGGACCCGGCTGCCACCAGTTCCACGATGATCTCTTCAGTCGTCTCCAGGTCGGGATGTCCGGCGGTGACGAAAGGGATGAAGCATTTGGGTTGTTTCTGAAAGGCTGCGGACAGTCTCGACATCTTGGTTCCCGGTCCTTTCTCGAACCTGCGCTCACTCTGAGAAGCTGCGGACGGTTTCAACGTCTTTGTCGCCGCGTCCTGACATGTTGACGATGACGATGGGCTCAGGGCGTCCTGACCGCCGGCGGGCCGCCGACAAGGCCACCGACTCTTGGCGCATCAGATCGGCCACCGCATGGGACGATTCCAGCGCCGGCAGGATGCCTTCCAGGCGGCACACGGCGTGAAAGGCCTCCAGCGCCTCTTCGTCGTCGGCCGAAGTGTAGAGGATACGCTTTTGGTCATGCAGGTAGGCGTGCTCGGGCCCCACCGAAGGGTAGTCCAGTCCCGCCGAGACGGAATGGGTCAAGGCCACCTGTCCCAGTTCGTCGTGGAGCAGATAGCTGCGGGTGCCGTGGAG
Source organism: Acidobacteriota bacterium (assembly GCA_035471785.1). Lineage (NCBI taxonomy): Bacteria > Pseudomonadati > Acidobacteriota > Acidobacteriota bacterium. The sequence goes on along the minus strand of DATIPQ010000005.1, from coordinate 37,812 downwards.
CACGCCCAGGGATCCGCCCTGAAAGCGGGCCGCGTGATCTCCCAGGTCGCCTCCGCGGCCTCCGGCTTCCACCCCCACCATGACCACCTCTTGATCGTCGAGGAAGGCATGAAAGAGCCCGATGGAGTTGCTGCCTCCGCCCACGCAGGCCGAGAGGGCGTCGGGAAGGCGCCCTTCGGTTTCCAGGACCTGGCGGCGGGCCTCGCGTCCGATGACCGACTGGAAGTCGCGCACCATCACCGGGTAAGGATGAGCGCCCAACACCGATCCCAGCAGGTAATGGGTGTCTTCGACATTGCTGACCCAGTCGCGCATGGCTTCGTTGATGGCGTCCTTGAGGGTGCGCGAACCGGCGTCGACGGGGGTCACGGTGGCCCCGAAGAGTTCCATGCGGTAGACGTTGAGAGCCTGTCGGCGCATGTCCTCGGTGCCCATGTAGACCTCGCACTCGAGTCCCAGCCAGGCGCAGGCGGCGGCGGTGGCTACGCCGTGCTGTCCGGCTCCCGTTTCGGCGATGATGCGCGACTTGCCCATGCGCTGAGCCAGCAAGGCCTGCCCCACCGCGTTGTTGATCTTGTGGGCGCCGGTATGGCAGAGGTCCTCGCGTTTGAAGTAGACGCGGGCTCCCACTTGCTGGGAGAGGCGGCGGGCCTGATAGAGGGGCGTGGGACGGCCCACGAAACGGCGCAGCACGTCTTGCAGCTCCTCCTCGAACGACTCGTCGCGGCGGGCTTGACGGTAGGCGCGGTCAAGCTCCTCCAGCGGCGACATGAGGGTCTCGGGAACGAACTTGCCGCCATAAGGGCCGAAATGGCCTCCGGCGTCGGGCAGCTTGGCATAGGAACTCATCAGGATATCTCCGAAAGGAAGCGTTTCAGTTTGAGGGGGTCTTTGCGGCCGGGCGCGGACTCCACTCCGGAGCATACGTCCACCCCCTGGGGACGCGCCCGCCGTACGGCCTCGGCCACGTTGTCGGCATCGAGTCCGCCGGCCAGGATGAAGGGGCGTCCGGCGAGTTGGCGGCGCAGGGCGTCCCAATCGGCCTTGACGCCCTTTCCCATGGAGGGATCGACCAGCAGGTCGCCCTGCGGAAAACGGCCGATATCCGAAGGCGTTACCGCCGCCCACACCGGGCGTCCCCACCCTTGCAGGTCGGCCTCACCTGTCGCCCCGTGGACCTGCACCACGTCGATCTCGGGAGGAATGAAGGGCCGCGGACCCCGCGAGGCTATCACCACGGCCACCTTGAGGGCACTCTCAGGCAGGGCCTTGAGGATGGTCCGGGACCCTTCAGGATCGATGTAGCGCGGGCTTTGCCGGACGTAGTTGAAGCCGACCGCGGTGGCTCCTCCGTGCAAGGCCGCCAGGGCGTCCTCCAGGGTCGTGATGCCGCAGATCTTGATCAGCATTCAGAGTCCTCCCCCCGCAGGCTCCGCAGCGTGGCGGCCGGATCTTCGGAATTCATCAGGCTGGAACCGACCAGAAAGGCGCTGAAGCCGGCATCGCGCAATTCGGCGATCTGAAGATGCTCATCGATGCCCGATTCCGACACCAGAAGCCGTCCCTTCTCGCCTTCCATTTCCCGCGCCACCCGGAAAGAGGTGTCGAGGTCGACCTGGAAGGTCTTGAGATCGCGGTTGTTGACTCCGATGACCTTGGCCCCGGCCTCCAGAGCCATTTCAAGCTCGCGCAGATCATGCACTTCGACCAGGGCGTCGATGCCGTATTCCTCGGAGCAGGAGACCAGATCGGCCAACTCGGACGGGGTCAGGCAGGCCGCGATGAGCAAATAGGCCGATGCGCCCCAGATGCGGGCCTGCACGATCTGGTAGCGCTCCACAATGAAGTCCTTGCGCAGCAGCGGCAAGTGCTCCTGTTGGGCGGAAAGGCGCTGCAGGTATTCGGGACGGCCGTCGAAGAAGGACTCGTCGGTGAGCACCGAGAGCGCCGCGGCGCCACCTTTGCGGTAGGCCTCGGCCACTTCCTCGGGCGGCCACTGAATGGCGAAGGGACCGTGAGAAGGGCTGCGGTACTTGATCTCGGCGATGATGTTGATGCCATCCTCCTGCAGGGCCCGGGAGAAGGAAGGGGGAGCGCTTTGGATGAGGTCGCCGGGGAGTTCCTCCAGCAGCTTGGCGAAGGCTTTTTGCCGCAGCATTTCGTCCACTTCGGCTCGCTTACGGGCGACGATTTGATCGAGGATGTGCACGGCTACGACAAATCTCCTGTTTGAGTGGCTTGCACCAGCCGGCGCAGTTTTTCGAGGGCCGCACCGGAGTCGAGCGATTCGGCGGCCTTGTCGAGAGCCTGCTCGAAGCTGCCGCCTTCCACCAGATAGATGGCAGCGGCGGCGTTGAGGAGGACGATCTGGCGGGCCCGGCCCCCCAGGCGCCCTTCCAGCAGTCCGGTGGTGATTTCGGCATTGCGGGCGGGATCGCCTCCCTTGGGCAGAGGCCTCTCGTCCTCTTCGATTCCGTAATCGCGGGGATCGAAATCGAAGGTCTGGACGCGCCGGTCCTCGACCTGGCTGACGCGGGTCAAGGCGGCCGGAGAGATCTCGTCCAGGCCGTCCCGGGAGTGGACCACCCAGGCCCTGCGGCATCCCAGCGAAGCCAGCGACCAGGCCAAGGACTCCGTCAACTCGGGCGCGAACACGCCTACCAGTTGATAGGAGGCCCCCATGGGATTGGTGAGAGGACCCAGCAGATTGAAGATGGTGCGTCTGGACAGGTTGCGGCGGATCTGGGCCACCCTGGCCATAGCGGGATGAAAAGCCGGTGCGAAGAGAAAGGCCACTCCGATCTCCTGCAGGCAGGCGGCGGCCAACTCGGGTTGGTGGCCGATGTCGACGCCCAGTTCTTCCAGCAGGTCGGCGGATCCGCTGCGCGAGGTGACGGCCCGGTTGCCGTGCTTGGCCACCGCCACCCCGGCTCCGGCGATGACGAAGGCCGCCGTGGTGGAGACGTTGAAGGTGTCGGCTCCCCCGCCCGTGCCGGCGGTATCGACCAGGTCGTCGCGCCGCACGGGTAGGCGCAAGGCGTGGCGGCGCATGGCGCGGGCAAATCCGGTGATCTCCTGAGGATGCTCGCCTTTCTCGGCCAGCGCCACCAGCAGCTCGGCGATCTCGGAGTCCGGCAGGTGGCGGGAAAGTATGGCGTCCAGCGCTTCTTCCGCCTGGCGGGCCGAGAGATGCTCTCCGCCCTCGGCCTGCCGGGTCAACTCCCGCAACATAAAAACCTCTCAAGCAGGGCCATACCGGCCCGCGTCATGATCGATTCCGGGTGAAACTGCACGCCCTCGGTGTCGTGATCGCGATGGCGCAATCCCATGATGGTACCGTCCTCGGTCCAGGCCGTCACCTGCAGGCAAGAAGGGAGCGAGTCGCGTTCCACCACCAGGGAGTGATAGCGGGTGGCTTCGAAGGGATTGTCGAGTCCCCGAAAGAGGCCTCCTCCCTGGTGGTGCACCATGGAGGTCTTGCCGTGCTTCAGCTCAGGCGCGTGGACGATGCGTCCCCCGAAAGCCTGGCCGATGACCTGATGCCCCAGGCATACGCCCAGGATGGGGATGCGGCCCGAAAAGCGTTCCACCACCTGCAGCGAGATGCCGGCCTGCTGAGGACGTCCGGGCCCGGGCGAGATGACGATGCGGTCGGGACGCATGGCTTCCACCTCCTCCAGGCTGAGCGCGTCGTTGCGGTAGACCTGAGGACGGGCGCCCAGTTGGCCCAGGTACTGAACCAGGTTGAAGGTAAAGCTGTCGTAGTTGTCGATGACCAGCAGACTGCCCTGGCGGGACGCGCCGCCGGCCGTCCGCTCCCAGTCGCCCAGTCCTGGGGCTCCTTTGCCTTGGCCCGGGGCGTTGTCCCTCAATCCTTTGCTGTTCATGATGCGGCTCCCATTTCCAGGGCCCTGAAGAGGACTCGGGCCTTATTGTGGCATTCCATGTCTTCGTGTGCGGGCTTGGAGTCGGCCACGATGCCGGCTCCCGCCTGCACGTAGGCTTTGCCGTCCTTGAAGACGATGCTGCGGATGGCGATGCAGGTGTCCAGATTGCCGGTGTAGTCCAAATAGCCCACGGCTCCGGCGTAGACGCCGCGTCTCCAGGGCTCCAGTTCCTCGATGATCTGCATGGCTCTCACCTTGGGCGCTCCTGAAACGGTCCCGGCCGGGAAGCAGGCCCGCAGCGCGTCCAGTGCGTCCAGGCCCGGACGCATGCGTCCGCTCACCGAGCTGACCAGGTGCATGACGTGCGAGTAGCGCTCCAGGAACATGAAGCCGTCCACCTCGACGCTGCCGAAACGGCAAACGCGTCCCAGGTCGTTGCGTCCCAGGTCGACCAGCATCAGGTGCTCAGCCCTCTCTTTGGCGTCGGCCTTGAGTTCCTCGGCCAAGCGCTCGTCCTCGGCCTCGTCCTTGCCTCTGCGGCGCGTCCCCGCAATGGGACGGCATTCCAGGCGCCGGCCCTGGACCCGCACCAGCATTTCGGGAGAGGCTCCCGCCACGGCCAGGTCCCCCTGCTTGAGGAAGAAATGATAGGGCGAGGGGTTGAGGTAGCGCAGGGCCCGGTAGACGTTGAAGGGATCGCCCGGGTAGTCGACCTCGAAACGCTGGGAGAGCACGACCTGGAAAATGTCTCCCTCCACGATGTGCCGTTTGGCGGTGCGGACGTCTTGTTGAAAGCGCTCCCCGCCGTACCCGCAACTGGCCGAATAGGAGAGCGGTTCGCCGCCGCAACTCCGCAAGGCGGGCCCGTTGCGGTAATGAGCCCCATCCTCGGCTTGCGGCCTGAGCAGCCGTTCCGCCAGTTCCTCCACCTTGTCGGGGCCCTCGTGGGAGAGCACGACGATTTCGTGACGAAGATGGTCGAAGACCACCACCGTCGAGTAGAAGTCCATGCGCACGCTGTGGCCCGGCAGGAGGTGGGGACCGGCCTTCCGGCCCTCACCCAAAGGCTCGAACTCGCGCACCAGGTCGTAGGAAAAGATTCCCACCGCTCCTCCGCAGAAAGGCGGCAGTTGATCGGGCGAGATCTCGAAGCGGCGGAACTCCTCCCTGAACTCCTCGAAGCTGCCGCTGAAATGGCGCTCGGGAGCCATCCCCAGGAAGGAATAGCGTCCGATGCGTTCACCGCCCTCCACCGATTCCAGCAGGAAGGCTCGATCGGCTTCAGCCGCCAGCTTGAGAAACGTCGACACCGGCGTGAAGGTGTCGCCCAACAATCGCTTCTGATGGATCATGACAGCGTCTTCTCCCTCGCAAGCCCGCCCCGTCGGTTTGATGTCGGGCACAAAAAAAAGCCGTGGAGAACTAGTCCCCACGGCTTTTCCACTCATTGATCTAGTAGAAAGTCAGATCGGCAGACAATTCTCCGGCGTCACATCTTGAAGTCGCTTCGCCAGAAAAAACCGTCTGCCATCATCCTTCTTCCCAGACAATCAGAATAGGGATTCCTTGGATTAAAATCAACCCCTTTTTTCGGGCGGGGCCGTTTGCCGGGTCTCTACATGCCCTTGGTCATGGCCTTGAGGAAGTCGTTGTTGTTCTTGGTTTTGGAGAGCTTCTCCAGCAGCAGCTCCATAGATTCGGTGACCGAAAGCGGGTTGAGCACTTTGCGCAGCACCCACACCCGGTTCAGTTCTTCGGCGCTGAGCAGCAGCTCTTCCTTACGGGTTCCGGAACGGTTGATGTCGATGGCGGGGAAGACGCGCTTGTCAACCAGCTTGCGGTCGAGGTGCAGTTCCATGTTGCCGGTGCCCTTGAACTCTTCGAAGATGACGTCGTCCATGCGCGATCCGGTGTCGATCAGAGCCGTGGCCATGATGGTCAGGCTGCCGCCTTCCTCGATGTTGCGGGCGGCTCCGAAAAAGCGCTTGGGACGCTGCAGGGCGTTGGAATCGACACCGCCCGAGAGCACCTTGCCGGAAGGCGGGACGATGGTGTTGTAGGCGCGGGCCAGGCGGGTGATGGAGTCGAGCAGGATGACCACGTCCTTCTTGTGCTCGACCAGGCGCTTGGCCTTTTCGATGACCATCTCGGCCACCTGCACGTGGCGGGTGGCGGGTTCGTCGAAGGTGGAGGAAATGACCTCGCCCTTGACCGAACGCTGCATGTCGGTCACCTCTTCGGGACGCTCGTCGATGAGCAGCACGATCAGCACCACCTCGGGCTGGTTGGCCGTGATGGAGTTGGCGATGCTCTGCAAGATCATGGTCTTTCCGGCCCGGGGCGGAGAGACGATCAACCCCCGCTGTCCCTTGCCGATGGGGGTGAGCAAGTCCATGACGCGTCCGGAAAGGTTGTCCTGTTCGGTCTCCAGTTGCAGGCGCTCGTCGGGATAAACGGGCGTCAGATTCTCGAAAAAGGTGCGCTCGCGAGCCACGTCGGGATGCTCGAAGTTGATGGCTTCGACCTTGATCAGCGCAAAGTAGCGCTCGCCTTCCTTGGGAGGCCGCACCTGCCCTGAAACGGTGTCCCCCGTATGCAGGTCGAACTTGCGGATCTGGGAGGGCGAGACGTAGATGTCGTCGGGTCCGGGCAGGTAGTTGTACTCGGGGGCGCGCAGAAAGCCGAAGCCGTCGGGCAGGGTCTCCAGCACGCCTTCGGAGAAGATCAGGCCGCTGCGTTCGGTCTGCGCCTTGAGGATCTGAAAGATCAACTCCTGCTTGCGCATGCCGGTGGCGCCGGCGATCTCCAGCTCTTTGGCGATCTTGTTCAGCTCTTGGTTCTTGAGCTCTTTCAGCTCTTGAATGTTGAGCGTATCGCCTTCGGAAATGTTTGCGGTCTTGGTCGAAGATTCAGCCATATCAAACCTCTTGAATGATTCGCCACAACTCCTTCTTCCCGGCGCCGGTATGGGCCGAATAGGGAAGCACGAGATCGGCGTTGAAGGTCTCCCTTGCGCGTTTTAACGATTTCTGCAATTGACTGGCCGACAATTTGTCGGCCTTGGTGGCCACGATCAGGTGCGGAATGCTGTATTGCTCCAGCCACTCGCGCATGATCTGATCGAGGTTGCTGGGTTTGTGCCGGGCGTCGACCAGCAGGATCAACAGCTTCAGATCTTGGTCGCCGCGCAGATATTCCTCGATCATCGGTCCCCAGCGCTCCCGCTCCGAGCGGGAGACCTTGGCGTATCCGTAACCGGGCAGATCCACGAAGAGCCATTTGGAATCCACGAGGAAAAAATTGATCAGGCGCGTGCGGCCGGGCGAGGAACTGGTGCGAGCCAGTTTCTTGCGTCCGACCAAGCTGTTGATCAAGCTTGATTTGCCTACGTTCGAACGCCCCACGAAGGCGATTCGCGGCAAAGGGCGAGTCGGGTATTCGCGGGGCTGGGTTGCACTTGTAACAAACGACGCTTCCACGTTGACCAGCGTTTTGCTTTTTCTTCCGGGTAATCTGTAGGGACGGGCGGCAGGCTCTGGGAGGGTCTCAAGACACGGAAAGGCGGCCGAAGCCGCCCTCCGGGTGAGTTCAATGGACGCCGGGACGATCCTCCCCCTTGATCTGGGGGGGCCGTTGTTCGATCAGGTCCCCGTCCTTCTCCTTTTTCTTTCCAATGGGCCGCTCCAGAGCGATATCCAGCACCTCGTCCATACTTTCGACGAGCCGGATCTCAAGTTCTTTCTTGACCGACTTGGGAATATCTTTGAGATTCTTTTCGTTTTCCTTGGGCAGGAGCACCGTCTTGATTCCGGCGCGGTGAGCCGCCAGCACCTTCTCCTTGACGCCTCCGATGGGCAGCACGTTGCCGCGCAGGGTGATCTCACCCGTCATGGCCACGTCGCGGCGCACCGGTATGCCGGTCAAGGCGGAAACAATGGTGGTGGCCATGGCGATGCCGGCCGAGGGACCGTCCTTGGGGATGGCTCCTTCGGGCACGTGGACGTGCATGTCGTTGGCCTTGTGAAAATCGGAGGCGATGCCGTATTCGCCGCTGCGCGAGCGGATGTAAGAGAAGGCCGCCTTGACCGATTCCTGCATCACTTCGCCCAGCTTTCCGGTCAGGGTGAGGTTGCCCTTGCCGCGCATGGCGGTGGCTTCAGTCATGAGCACTTCGCCGCCCACCTCGGTCCAGGCCAGTCCGGTGGCCAAACCGACCTCGTTGGACTTGCCGGCCATCTGGTTGCGGTACTTGGGCACGCCCAGCAGATCGCGGGCCGCATCGTGGTCGATGCTGACGGGCTCGAAATCGTCCTCGTCCTTGTTGCGCGAGACCACCACCTTGCGCGCCACCTTGCGGCACACGTTGGCGATTTCGCGCTCCAGGCTGCGGACGCCCGACTCACGCGTGTAGGAGCGGATGATCTCCTGCACGCCCTCGTCGTCGAATTCGATCTGTTCGGGGGTCAGGCCCTTCTGCTCGATCTGCTTCTTGACCAGATACTTCTGGGCGATGTTGAGCTTTTCTTCCTCGGTGTAGCCGGAAAGCTGAATGATCTCCATCCGGTCCTGCAGGGGACGCGGAATCGTGTGCAGCACATTGGCCGTACAGATGAAGAGCACCTCGGAAAGGTCGAATTCGACGTCCAGATAGTGGTCGTTGAACTCGCTGTTCTGCTCGGGATCGAGCACTTCCATCAGGGCCGCCGAGGGGTCTCCGCGGAAGTCGGTCGACATCTTGTCGATCTCGTCCAGCAGCATGACCGGATTCTTGCTGCCGGCCTTCTTCATCATCTGGATGATCTGGCCCGGCAGGGCGCCGATGTAGGTGCGGCGGTGGCCCCTGATCTCGGCCTCGTCGCGGACGCCGCCCAGCGACTGGCGCACGAACTTGCGTCCCGTGGCCCGGGCGATGGAGCGCCCCAGCGAGGTCTTGCCTACGCCCGGCGGTCCCAGGAAGCAGAGAATCGACCCCTGAGCTTCCCGCTTCTTGGCCAGTTGGCGAACGGCCAGGAACTCCAGGATGCGCTCCTTGACCTTTTCCAGGCCGTAGTGGTCTTCTTCCAGGATCTGCTCGGCCTTGGTGATGTCCTTGATCTCGTCGGTGCGCTTTTCCCAGGGCATGGCCAGCAGCCAGTCGAGGTAGGTGCGGCTGACCGTGCTCTCGGCGCTCATGGGAGGCATCTGCTCCAGGCGGCGGATCTCGTTGAGGGCCTTTTCACGCGCCTCTTCGGGCATCTTGGATTCTTCGACCTTCTTTTTCAGCTCCTCGATCTCGTCCTTCTCGCCCCGTCCCAACTCCTTCTGGATGGCCTTGATCTTCTCGTTCAGGTAGTACTCGCGCTGGGCCTTTTCCATCTGCCGGCGTACGCGGCCCTGGATCGACTTGTCCATCTTGATCTTCTCGATCTCGATCTCGATGAATTCGCAGATCTTCTCCATCCGCTCGGCCGGGTCGAAGATCTCCAGCAGGGCCTGCTTGTCTTCCACGGCGATGGGGAGGTTGGAGGCGATGGTGTCGGAGAGGCGGTCGGCGTCGGTGGAGCGCGAGGCCTGCACGATGGTCTCGTAATTGACGTTGGGATTGAGCTTGGCGAACTGCTCGAAGAGCACGTTCAGCTTCTTGGTCAGCAGGCTGGTCTTGGCGTGGGAGATGCGGGGCACCTTTTGGAAGTGGACGTCGGCCTGAAAGAAGTCCTCAGTCTCGTGGACTCCGCTGATGCAGGCCCGCCGCACGCCTTCCACCATCACGCGGATATTGCCGTCGGGCAGCTTGAGGCTCTGCACGATGTTGGCCACGGTGCCCACCTCGAAGATCTCGTCGGGGGAGGGATTGTCCTGGGAGGCGTCTTTCTGGGTGGCCAGGAAGATCTTCTTGTCGGTTTGCAGCGCCCTCTCCAAAGCCAGCACCGAGGAAGCCCGACCGATCACGAAGGGGACCATCATGTAGGGGAAAACGACCACGTCCCGAATGGGAACCATCGGGTAGCGCTGGGTCGTTTTTTGTTCTTGTTCACTCATGGTTGTTTCCTGTCGAAGGCGGTCGGGGCCGTCAACGAATCGCTGCCGTTCCGGTGCCGCGGCACCTTGCCTGAGCCTTTCCGGGTGATCCGCCTCTGGGGATGCGGAGATGCTCGCTCTGAATGATGTCTAGATTATCAGTTTCCTCTGACCCGTGCTTTGGGAAAAAGCGTCTTGTCCCGGAGTCTCATCCGGCCTTTTCCAGCAGTTTGAAAACCACGTCCTTGTTCTCGACCATTTCGCGGGTCACGACAAACTCCTTGACCTTCTTGTTGGAAGGCAGTTCGTACATGACGTCCAGCATCAGGTCTTCAGTGATCAGGCGCAACCCCCGGGCTCCGATCTTGCGCTGCAGAGCCAAGTCGGCGATGGCCCTGAGGGCGTCGTCGGTGAAGCGCAACGACACGTTCTCGAACTCGAACATCTTCTGATATTGCTTGATGAGGGCGTTGTTGGGCTGGGTGAGGATCTGGATGAGGGCATCGCTGTCCAGTTCGTGGAGAGTGCAGATGATGGGCAAGCGTCCCACAAACTCCGGTATCAGCCCGTACTTGATCAGGTCTTCCGGCAGCACCTTCTCGAAGAGCGCCGTATTGCTGGCCTTGCGCCAGCGCAATTCGTCGCCGCTGAGAGAAGGCGAGTGGAACCCCATGGAAGAGGTCCCCAGGCGCTTCTGGATGGTCTTGTCCAGTCCCACGAAGGCGCCCCCGCAGACGAAGAGGATATCGGTGGTGTCGATCTGCACGAATTCCTGGTGAGGATGCTTGCGTCCCCCCTGAGGCGGGACATTGGCCACGGTGCCTTCCAAAATCTTGAGCAGGGCCTGCTGCACGCCCTCTCCGGAAACGTCGCGGGTGATGGAGGGGTTTTCATCCTTGCGCGAAATCTTGTCGATCTCGTCGATGTAGATGATGCCCTGCATGCATCGGTCGCGGTCGCCTCCAGCCGCCTGCAACAGCTTGAGGATGATGTTTTCCACATCCTCGCCCACGTAGCCCGCTTCGGTCAGAGTGGTGGCGTCCACGATGGCGAAAGGCACCGAAAGCATGCGCGCCAGGGTCTGGGCCAGCAGGGTCTTGCCCGTGCCGGTGGGACCGATCAGCAGCACGTTGCTCTTGGTCAATTCCACGTCCTGGTGACGCCTCCGCCCCATCTTGATGCGCTTGTAGTGATTGTAGACGGCCACTGCCAACTTCTTCTTGGCCACCTCCTGGCCAATCACGTACTGCTCCAGGAACTCCTTGATTTCGCTGGGCTTGGGAAGGGTCTCCTTGATGGAAGCCGCTTCCGCGGTCATGTCGTCCGAGATGATTTCGTTGCAGACGTCGACACACTCGTCGCAAATGAAAACCGTCGGCCCGGCGATCAGCTTCTTGACATCGTTCTGGCTCTTGTTGCAGAACGAGCAGCGAAGAACATCATCCGTGTCTTTTTTCACTCAAGACCCCCCTGGGGTACGGTAGGCCGCAGCCGATGGCCCGGCTCCCCCCATCTCAAAGGCTTCAAAGCAAGGCGGCAACTCCTTCGGGCAATCTCTCTCAAGGCTATCCGTCACCGCGTACGGTGTCACTGCAAATGCGAGTGAGCATGTCGCTTGGGTGGGATGAAATCCCCCTCGGATCGGGGGTTCACCGGCTTCTCCGACGTTACGTCGGCTGTTCAATAATCTGATCGATTATACCATACTCCCTGGCCTGTTCCGCGTCCATAATGTAGTCGCGGTCCACGTCCCGGTGAATTTTCTCAAGCTTCTTTCCGGTATGCGAGGAGAGAATCTCGCTGGTCCTTTCCCTCATGCGCAGAATCTCCTTGGCGTGGATGTCGATGTCGGTAGCTTGTCCCGACAACCCGGACATGGAGGGCTGATGGATGAGGATGCGGCTGTTGGGCAACGCGAAGCGCTTGCCCTCTTCGCCGGCCGCCAGCAAAAGCGCTCCCATGGAGGCGGCCTGGCCGATGCAGATCGTCGAGACGTCGTTGCGCACGAACTGCATGGTGTCGTAGATGGCCAGCCCGGCCGTGATGGAACCGCCTGGAGAGTTGATGTAGAGGGAGATGTCCCGCTCGGGATCCTCGGCCATCAGGAACAGCAACTGGGCGATCACCAGGTTGGCCACGTTGTCGTCGATGGGGCTGCCTATGAAAATGATGTTGTCTTTGAGCAGACGCGAATAAATGTCGTAAGCCCGCTCTCCGCGGTTGGTCTGCTCGACGACCATCGGTACAAGAGTCACTGCAACTTGCTCCTTTATGGTTTCTCTTCGGATATTTGGGCGCTTTTCTCTACCCGTTCCATGGCCCGGCGTCTCAAGAGACGCTCTCTGAAACCTTCCAGCGACCCCTCGCTGCGCAATCTCTGACGCACCTTCTCGGGCGGCTGCTGGGAACTTTCAGCCATCTTGGCGATTTCTTCCTCCAGGTCGGAGTCACCGATCTCGATGCCTTCATCGCGTGCGACCTGGTTGAGGATCAGGGCCAGCCGAACATCCTTTTCAGCCTCAGGGCGAAGATCGCGGCGGACCGCCCGCCAGTCGATTTGGGCCGACTGCGGATCCATGCCCTGATTCATCATATTATACGCCACCTGTTGAATCCTCTGATCGATTCGCTCCTCCACCAGCGCGTCCGGCACCTCGAAGGAAGTTCCGTCGATCATCTGCTGAGCCAGTGAGGCGTAGATGGCTTCGTCCTTCTGCTGTTCTTTGCGCTGGCCCAGCCGCTCGGCGATCCTGTCGCGAAGCTGGGCGAGGGTTTCCACATCTTCCACATCCAGGTCTTTGACGAAGTCGTCGTCGAGCTTGGGAAGCTGCTTTTCCTTGATCTCGGTGAGGAGGATCTCATAGGCCACCTTGCGCCCGGCCAGATTCTTATCGGCATAGTCGGGCTCGTATTCCACCTGAAAGCTCTCTTCATCGCCTTCCTTCATCCCCACCAGGGCACGGGTGAAGGCCGGATGGGTGCGTTGGTCGCCCACCTGCACCACTACGCTCTCATCGTGGATGTCGGCCTCCCTCTCCTCCTCGGCCTGGGACTCGTCTTCCTCCAGATACCACCCCTTGAGGACGATGGTGGCGTAATCGCCTTGTTCCACCTCGCGCCCCTCCACCGCCACCAGGCTGGCGAACTGCTCGCGCACCCGCTGCAGTTCCTCATCGATGTCGCCAGGGGTCACCTGGATGGAAGGGGCTTCCACCTCCAGCCCCCGGTATCGAGGAGTCTTGAACTCGGGCAACACCTCCAGGACGGCCGTGAACCTGAGGACGCTCCCCTCCTCGTATTCGACATCCTCGACACGGGGTTCGGAGATCGGCTGCAGTTCGTGTTGCTTGATGGCCTCGTCGTAGGCCTTGGGAACCAGCTTCCGGTACAATTCGTCTTGAATGTCTTCCTTGAAGCGGCGCTTGATCAGGCCCGAAGGGGCCCGTCCCCGGCGGAAACCGGGCAAAGAGGCCATGCCCCGGTACTGTCCCACAATCCGCTTGTATTCTTTGTCGGTCTCTTCGGGGGGCACCTCGACCGTCAGCTTTTTCTTGACCTGGCTGACGTCTTCCAACTCGACTTGGACTTTCATGGGATGGGAATCTCTGGGTTTTTCTTGAGGTGAGCACTGCCGAGCGGCAGCGGCGGGCTCTTAGCCGGGCCTAACGGAGCCGAGAGGCAATACCTTCCTTGCTGAGCACAAAGGCGGGATTATACCGGGGCAGGGTTTCAACTACAAGTCGCTCAGGCCACCTGCAGAGCCTGCAGCGCTTGCAGGCAAGCCTGGTGAAGCCTGCCGTTGGAAGCCAGGATTCCGCGGTTATTGAGCAGTTTGCGGCCGGTCGAGAAATCCAGGGCCCGCCCGTCCAGGTCGGTGACCTGGCCGCCGGCTTCCTGGATGACCAGCGACCCGGCGGCCTGATCCCAGATCTTCTCTTTGTAGCCGGTCTTGTCAGGACGCAAGAGACGCACCAGCACGTCTCCCTGGCCGGCTGCCAGGGCCGCATACTTGGCCTGGCTGTCCATGAGGACGGGGTCGGCCCGGGCTCCGATTTCCTCCACCAGGCGCTCCATCTGCTCTTCGTTGGTGTGACCCGACTCGTAAGAACGCAGTATGCGGGCGTCCTCGGGCCGATCGCGGCCGGAAGCCTGCAGAGGACGCAAGGGCTCATCGCCGCCCAGGGGACGCCACCAGCAGCCCTCTCCTCGGACCGCCAGCACCAGACCGCCGGGACCCTGCGCTTGCCATCCCACCTCGGCCGACCAGTGAGGACACCCCAAAACGCCCAGGCGCACCTGGTGGTCTTCCAACAAAGCCAGGCATACGGCCCAATGCCCTCCGCGTAAAAAGCCCTTGGTTCCGTCAATGGGATCGAGAGTCCAGAAGCGGCGGGCGGGATCGGAGGCTCCGTGATCGATCCAGCCGAAAACCTCTTCCCTGCCGCCCGGGTCGACGAAGCGGGAAACCCACTCCAGCACCTGTCGGCAAACCGCTGCGTGGCCGGGCTGCCGCAACTCGTCGGAGCGTTCTTCGGCAACCAGCGGCACTCGGGGAAAAGCCTGCTGCAGACGGCGGGCCACCAGGGCCTGAATGGAAAAGTCAGCCACCGTCACCGGGGAGCGGTCTTCTTTCTGCAGTGCGTCGTGAGCCACGGCCCGCCGCACTTCCAGCCCCAGCGCCACGCCGCTCTCCACCGTTTCCAGGGCCACGCCTATTTCAGGAACGTCGAAATCGATCAAGAGGAGTCCTTCGTTTTTCAACCGGTCCGGAACTAGACATCCCGCTTGCCGTGTCCAGTGTAGACCTGGCGAGGACGCGCGATGCGCTTTTCGCCGTCCACCATCAGCTCTTCCCACTGGGCCAGCCACCCGACTGTCCGGGCGATAGCGAAGAGCACGGTAAAGAAGCCGCTGGGAAATCCCATCGACTGATAGATCAGCCCCGAATAGAAGTCGACGTTGGGGTAGAGCTTGCGGTCCACGAAGTAATCTTCGTGAAGGGCGATCTTCTCCAACTCCAGGGCGATCTCGAGCAGAGGGTTGGTGCCCGTGACCTGGAAGACCTCGTCGGCCATCTTCTTGATGATGCGGGCGCGCGGGTCGTAATTCTTGTAGACGCGGTGCCCGAAGCCCATCAAGCGGACTTCGCCGGCTTTGACCTGTTCGATGTATTCGGGAATGTTGTCCTTGCTGCCGATCTCGCCCAGCATGCGCAGCACCGCCGTATTGGCGCCGCCATGCAGAGGACCCGCCAGTGCGCCGATGGCCGCCGCCGCCGACAAGTAGGGACCGGGATTGGAGCTTCCCACGCTGCGCATGGTGGCCGTGCTGCAATTCTGCTCGTGATCGGCATGCAGCACGAAAAGCACGTCCAGAGCCTTGACCAGGGTCGGGTTCAGGTCCTTGCCTCCGGGCCCTCCGAACATCATGTGGAGGAAATTCTCGCAGTAGCTCAAGGAAGGGTCGGGATCGACGAAGACCTGGCCGGTCTTGTGCCGGTAGGCGTAGGCCGCAATACAGGGAATCTGGCTGACCAACCTGCGGATCTGGGTACGGCGGTTCTCCTCGTCCGAGACGTCGGACGCTTCCGGATGCAAGGCTCCTACCCCGGCCACCCCGGCCGCCAGCATGTGCATGGGGTCGGCATCGTGGTGGAAGGACTCCATCAGGCGCCGCAGGCTGGTGTTGACGATGCGATGGCGGTCGATGGAGCGCAGGAACGCTGCTTCCTGCTGCTGGTCGGGCAATTCGCCGTTGAAGATGAGGTAGGCCACCTGCATGAAGGAAAAGCGCTCCGCCAGTTGCTCGATCGGGTAGCCGCGGTAGCGCAGAATCCCCTTGGCGCCGTCGATGTAGGTGATGGAGCTGCGGCAGGATGCGGTATTGGTGTAGCCGGGATCGTAGCTGAGCATCCCGAACTCCTCCTCGCGGACTTTGATCTGACGAAGCTCAATGGCGCGGATGGTGTCGTCGGTGATGTCCAACTCGTACTCGCGTCCTGTCCGGTTGTCCCTGATGGTGAGCGTATCTTTGGGCATAGCGCTGATTCCTATCTATCGTGCTGGTTTCCAGTCTCAAAGAGGGTCGTCTCTGCAGCCGCCGGAAGAGACCAGATCGGCCCCCTGCCGGCCCACCGCCTTAGCATAGCGAAAGCTCCCGCCCAACACAATTGCGTGGTAGACTCGGTTTTATGCGACGGACCGTCTGCATCATCCTTTTTTTCATGACTTTGGGGGTCCTGTGGGCCCAAGAGGGCTCCATGCGCTCCTTCAACGGACGCACCTTTTCTTTCGGCTTTCTCGAGCCCAGCGGCTGGATGATCAACAACGAGGCGGCTCAACTGGCTCACTTCGTCCTCCACAAAGAAGGCATGGACTGGCGCGAGGCCCCCGCCATCCTCTTCATCCGCCTGGTGGATCCCGAGCGTGGCGAACACGGGCAGGAGGCGCTGGGGCGGAACGAACAGCAGCAAGACGAAAGCCTGGAAGCCTTCGTCAAGCGCAACGTGGAGAGCTTCAAAGCCGTCTGCCCGGCATTCGAAATCAAGGATGTCAAGCTGAGCCGTGCCAATCTGGGGCACGAGTTCATCGTCAAAAGCTACGACTGTCCGGGAATGCGTCACGAGATCACGGCCGTGACCGAAGTACCCGATTACTTCGTGCTGCTGGTCCTCTCCTCACGCTCGGAAGAAGACTTAAAAGCCGCCCTGCCCAAGTACGAGCAGGTGGTATCCAGCTTCTACTGGAGACAGCGGGAAACCGCCCAGGTGCCCGACGACCGCTGAGCCATCGGAAGCACTACCAGGATCGCCGCAAGGTCTCACCCTTCAAGTAGCCAGTCGGCGGGCCTGGGCTATCCTCTCGCGCAACCTCTGCATGATTTCGTTGATGTGGAAGTAGCGGTTGAGCACGTAGAAGTGAATCCCCGGCACTCCCTGCTGCAGCAGTTCGACCGCCTGCTCGACGGTGTAGCGGATGCCGATCTCGCAGACCTTTGACTCGTCCTCTCCAGCCTCCATCAATTCAGCCAGCAAGCCCTGCGGAATGGTGCAGCCGCAAATGGAACTGATGCGCCTGATCTGGTGGGTGCTGAGGATGGGCAGAAGCCCGGGAACGATGGGTTGCTCGATTCCCATTTCGCGGCAACGCCCAAGGAAGCGGAAAAAAGCCCGGTTGCGGTAGAAGAGCTGAGTGATGATGGCGTCGGCGCCATGATCGACCTTGTGCTTGAGCCACTTCACGTCAGTATCGAAGTCGGAGGCTTCGACATGTTTCTCGGGATAGCCCGCCACGGCCACCCCGAAGCGCCCCTTGCTGCGAATGAGGTCGACCAGTTGGTAGGCGTTGGAGAAGCCGTCCTCGGGGGCCACGAAGGCCTCGCTGCCCTGGGGAGGATCGCCGCGCAGGGCCACGATATTTTCGATGCCCCACTTGGCGATCTCATCGATCTGGCGGCTCAGTTCACCCCGGCTGGCGCCCACGCAGGTCAAGTGGTGAGCCGTTTCCATGCCGTGGCCGGCGACCAGCCGGACGATTTCCAGCGTGCGCTCGCGGGTGCTCCCCATGGCTCCGTAAGTGACGGTGATAAAGGAGGGCTGGAGCGCAACCAGCTTGGGAAGCCGGCGCTCGAGTTCCTTCATGCCTTGGTCGCTCTTGGGGGGGAACAGCTCGAAGGAGAAAACGGGTCCCCCAGAGCGATAATGTTCTGCGAATCGCATGGATAGGAAGGCAGAATAGCAGAAAGCCCTCATCAGCCGCGGTGATGGGAGCCCGGCCGCGGCTTTAAGTCAGCGCTGAATCGGTGTATAACAGGCCTTTCGCATGCGAGTACTCATACTGGGCGGAGGAGAAGTGGGGCAATTGGTGGCCCGCCGCCTCATCCGCGAGAAGAGCGAAGTGGTCATCGTCGAGAACAACGAAGACCGCTGTGCGCGTCTGGAGGAGACTCTGGACGCCAAGGTCGTATATGGGACCGCCTCCAGCGTCAAAACCCTGGAGAAGGCCGGCCTGGACAAGGCCGACATGATGATCGCGGTCACCAACAGCGACGAAGCCAACATCCTGGGCTGCCTCATCGCCCAGGCCCATTCCAACGTCAAGATCAAGGTGGCGCGGTTGCGCACCCATGAGGTCGACCGCTGGCGGGCCATGTGCGGCAAGGAACTGCTCGACATCGACCTGGTCATCCATCCCGACCGCGAAACCGCCGAGCGCATCATGCGCGTCATCGGACTTCCGGGAGTCAGCGACATCCTGGAGTTCGCCGACGGACGCATCAAGCTCTTCGGGATGAACGTGGCCCCCGACAGTTGGGTGGTTGGCAAGACCATGGCCGAAATGGATGAGGCCGGCCCGCCCGAGAACTCCCTCATCGCCATCCTCTTCCGCGGCCACAAAGCCATCATTCCGCGCGGACACGACGTGCTGCGTCCCAACGACCACGTCTACATCGTGGTCCCTACCGACGAGTTGGAGGCTTGCTTCGAGTTTATGGGCGTGCAGAGCCAGGAAAGGCTCAAGCGGGTCTTCATCGTGGGCGGCAAGCAACTGGGCATCGAGCTGGCCCTGCAGTTAGAGCGCAAGGGCGTGCAGGTCAAGCTCTTCGAAAAGGACCTCAAGCGCTGCGAGAAGATCGCCACCCTGGTTCGGGATACCGTGGTGGTCAACAACGACGGCACCAACCAAGCGGCGCTGGTGGAAGAAAACATCGAGGGCATCGACGCCTTCCTGGCCCTGACGGGCCACGACGAAGACAACATCATCGCCTCGCTGCTGGCCAAGCGCCTGGAGGCCAGAAAAGCAGTGGCCCTCATCAACCGGCTTGACTTTCTTCCCATGGGACAGCTTTTGGGAATCAACTCGGCCTTTTCAACCCGGCTGGCGGTCGTCGACCGCATCCTCCAGTTCGTGCGCAAAGGCAAAGTGGTTTCGGTCACCACCTTCCGCGAAGAAGAGGCCGAGGCCATCGAACTGATGGCCAGCAAGGAATCGAAGTACGTAGGGCGCAAGCTGCGCGACGTCCACCTGCCTCACGGAGCCATCGTGGGAGCCATCGCCTCTCCCTCAGGCAAGGTCATCGTCCCCCGCGGCGACGCTATGATCAATCCCGGCGACCGGGTCCTCTTCTTCTGCCTGGAAAACCTCGTTCCCAAACTCGAATCGGCTTTCATCGCGGGGCGCTAGCTCGTGATCCACTGGCCCAACCAACTCAGAATCCTCGGACTCTTCGTCCTGGCCCTCAGCGGAGCGATGGCGGTGGCCCTGGGCCTGGCGATCTACGACAACGACGAGGGCTTGCTGCCGCTGGGGCTTTCCACCGCCATATCGGTCCTGGCGGGCGCGGGGCTGGTCTATTCGTACAAGCCTGAGCACCGTCAGTTCAATAACCGCGAAGGCATCATGCTGGTGATCCTCACCTGGGTCGGAGCCGGCATCGTGGGTGCGCTGCCCTTTTACTTCTCGCCCTTCTTCTCGAGTTTCACCGACGCCTTCTTCGAATCGGTTTCGGGATTCACCACCACCGGCGCCACCATCCTGACCGCCATCGAACCGCTTCCCCGCAGCCTCCTGTTCTGGCGTTCCTTCACCCAGTGGGTGGGGGGCATGGGGATCATCGTGCTGGCGGTGGCCATCCTGCCTCTGGTGGGAGTGGGGGGAATGGAGCTCTACCGGGCCGAGTTCTCAGGAGCCTCCTCCGAGAAGATCAAGCCGCGCATCGCTGAAACGGCCAAGAGCCTGTGGCGCATCTACGCCGCCTTCTCCATCGCCCAATACGTGGCCCTGCGGCTGGCCGGCATGGACCCCTTCGACTCCGTCTGCCACACCTTCACCACCATGGCCACGGGAGGGTTCTCGACCCGCAACATCAGCGTCGAGGCCTTCAACTCGCCGCTGATCGAGTACGTCATCATCTTTTTCATGTTCGCGGCGGGGATCAACATCACCATGCACTACCGCCTGCTCATCATGGGCAGGCCGCGTCCCTTTCTGCGCGACCTGGAAGTCCGCACCTACTTCGCCGCCACCGCCGGGGCCATCGGCGCCGTGGCCGCCACCCTTTATTTCAACGGCATCGCGGTAGGCGAAGAAGCCTTCAGGAAAGCCGCCTTTCAGGTGGTCTCCATCATGACCACCACGGGCTTCTCCACCACCGACTTCGAGACTTGGCCCCCCTTCACGCTGCTTCTGCTGCTGGCGCTGATGTTCCTGGGAGGCTGCACCGGATCCACCGCCGGCGGACTCAAAGTGGCCCGCATCGCCCTTCTGGCGCGGGTGGTGGGACGGGAGTTCCGCCGCATCGTGGAGCGCCGGGGCGTCTTCGCCGTCCGCTTCAACGACAAGGCGGTCAACGAAAGCGCCATCGACGGGCTCCTCAACCTCATCTACCTGGCCTTCATCATCAACTTCGCCGCCTGCCTCTTCCTGACCGCTTTCGGGGTAGACGTCCTCACCGCCATCTCCGCCGTGGCCGCCTCCATGTTCAACATCGGCCCCGGCTTGGGAAAGGTAGGCCCCTACGAGCACTACGGCCACCTGGCCGCCCCCGTCAAATGGGTCCTGGCCTTCTGCATGCTGGCCGGCCGCCTGGAGTTCTACACCCTGCTGGTCATCTGCACCCGAGCCTTCTGGCGCAAGTAGCCCTCAAGTCCCACTTGAGAGCCATCGACGGATCTTCAATAGCCTCGAGGAGAGCCGCAGGACGGCAGGCGTCGGGGCGGATTGAAGCCCGCCCAGGATCGCCGCAAGGATGCGCCTCCCACCAGGCTGGGCACAATCTGCTGCTCCATTTCTTCGGCGGCTGGGACTGACGAGACGCCGCCCCGGCCCGAAATCTCAAGGGGCGTCTCTTTGACGGTGAGCCGCTTTCGCTGTTTTCCAGAATAGGTCCATATCCCATCGCACTGGATGTGGTTGCAGTCGGTATGCCGGATGCGAAACCGCGGGTTTCGCCCCCTCGCAGTCTTCCATCTCAACGAGTCGTCCATGCACCACTACCGGTGGCCAGGTAGGATTGACACGGTGCCGGGGGCTCCTCTATACTTCGTGGTTTCCGGAGCATCATTTGGATAGCTCTGTGGAGGCGAATAGAAGTGTACGCGATTATTCGAACCGGCGGTAAACAGTATCGGGTCAGCGAGGGCGACTCCATCAAGGTCGAGAAACTCGACGGCGAGGTCGGCGATTCGGTCGACTTTGAAGAGGTCTTGATGGTGGGCGGCGATGACGGCGTGCAGGTGGGCGCTCCCACCCTGAAGGGCAAAGTGAGCGGCACCATCGCCGAGCAAGGACGCGGCAAGAAAGTCATCGTCTTCAAGTTCAAGCGCCGAAAGATGTACCGCAACAGGCGCGGACACCGCCAGGACTACACCCGAGTCGATATCGAGAAAATCCAGGTCAACTGAGGGCCTGTCGCATTAAAAGAGGAAAACCGGTATGTCGCACAAAAAAGGACTAGGAAGCTCTAAGAATGGACGCGACAGCAATGCCCAACGCCTGGGCGTCAAGCGTTTCGCGGGACAAAGCGTGACCGGCGGCAGCATTTTGGTGCGCCAGCGGGGTACGCCCATCAAGCCCGGCAAAAACGTCGGACGCGGCAAAGACGATACCCTCTTCGCCACCGTCGACGGCGTGGTCTCCTACCAGAACCGCGGACGCCGGGGCAAGTTCGTCCACGTCCTCCCCGCCGAATAGCTACGCAAGAACCAACGTTATCCCACACCTTCAGCGTGGGTCGGAGAGTGACGGTAACCCAGGGTTTCGCCCTCGCGGCGCTTCGCTTGCAGCAGGCTTCACCCTGGGCTGGCGAATCGCTCGCCTTCAGCGAGCCCGGACTCGATTTCAAGGGAGGCGCTAGCCCGCCCTGCGCAGCTTCGGCGAAGGAAAGCGGACCGCTCGCCCTTCAGGGAACCGGGACTCGTTGTTCAATTTAGTCTCTGCCCGCCCTCCACAGCCTTTGGCGAAGGAGGGGTGAACGGGACGTTGGAACCGTGTTCATCGATCAAGCCACCATTCACGTCAAGGCCGGCGACGGCGGCAACGGCGTCGTGGCCTTCCGCCGCGAAAAGTACGTCCCCAAGGGAGGCCCCTCGGGCGGCGACGGCGGACGCGGCGGCGACGTCTTCCTGGAAAGCAGCGAGAACCTCAACACGCTGCTCCCCTTCCGCTATAAGCGCCACTTCAAGGCCCAGCGCGGACGTCACGGCGAAGGCAGCAAGCGCAAAGGCGCCGATGGCCAGAGCCTGGTGCTGGAGGTGCCGGTGGGCACGCTGGTCTTCGACGGCGATTCGCCTCTGGACGAACCCATCATCGATTTCACCCGGCCCGGGCAGAAGGTGAGAGTGGCCAAAGGCGGCGACGGCGGACGCGGCAATGCCCGCTTCGCCACCTCCACCAACCAGGCGCCCCGCCGCTGCGAGGACGGATGGGAGGGCCAAGAACGCCACCTGCGGCTGGAGCTGAAGGTGCTGGCCGACGTGGGTCTGTTGGGCTATCCCAACGCCGGCAAATCGACCCTCATCTCGCGCCTCTCGGCCGCCAAGCCCAAGATCGCCGACTATCCCTTCACCACCCTGACCCCCAATCTGGGAGTGGTGCCCTATGGCGAGTACGGCAGCTTCGTGATGGCCGATATTCCCGGTTTGATCGAGGGAGCCAGCGAGGGCAGCGGACTGGGACACCAGTTCTTGCGCCACGTCGAGCGGACGCGCGTTCTGGTCCACCTGGTGGACGTCTCGGCCCTGGGTCCCGAGGACCCCGGCGAGGCCTTCCGGGCCATCAACCGCGAACTCGAGCTTTATGATGCGCAAATGCTGGAAAGACCCATGCTGGCGGTGGCCTCCAAGGCCGACGCCGCCGACTCCCAACGGCAGCAGGCCTTCCAGAGCTTCTGCCGCCGGGAGGGCATTCCCTGCTTTGCCGTCTCTTCCGTGCAAGGCCAAGGACTCGAGAAGCTCAAGCACGCCATTGTCAGGGCCCTCAAGCACTCTATTGAAGAGGACGGAGAGCGCGGCGAAGAGGCCGAATTGGCTGGAGAATGGAGCCAGGAGGAGGGCTGGAACGAGTGAAGGTAGGCATATTGGGCGGAACCTTCGACCCCATTCATGCCGGACATCTCTACTTGGCCCGCCATGTCCTGCGCATGCAGACGCTGGATCAAGTGCTGCTGCTGATCGCGCGGCGTCCGCCCCACAAGCGGCAGCGCTCCCTGGCGGGTCCGTATCACCGCTTCGCCATGGCGGCCCTGGCCACTCAGGACGACAACCTCTTACGTCCCTGCTCGTGGGAATTGAAGCGTCCGGCGCCCAGTTACACCATCGACGCCCTGCGCCATTTCCGCAGCCGCCATCCGGCCTGGAGACTGACCTTCATCGCCGGAAGCGACTCCCTCAGGGACCTGCATTCCTGGAGGGACTATGCTAAACTTCTGGAAGAGTTCAGTTTCACTTTTGTTCAGCGTCCTGGAGAGACGGTTGATTTGACAACGCTGAAACTTCCTGCCCCGTTGCGCGAGAGGATCACAGTTGCCGACGCCTCGATGCCTCTCGACATCCGCCCGGGAGCTTCACTGCTCATCTGCTTGGACGCGCCGGACGTGAGTTCGACCCGTCTGCGCCAAACTCTCTCATCCGGCGGGATCCCGGAGAACGGAGCCGTACCCGACCCCGTGCTCCGCTATGCCCGCAAATTCGGGTTGTATGAAACAAGTCAAGACGATCACTGAGAAACCGCAAGACACCAAGGCCGTCCTGCAACGCATCTGCGACATCATCAGCGATAAAAAAGGAGAAGAGATCCTGCTCCTGGACGTCTCCGATATCGCTTCCTTCACCTCTTATCTGCTCATTTGCGAAGGCCGCAATCTGCGCCAGAACCAGGCCATCGCCGATGCCGTGGTGGAGAGGCTGAAGAAGGAATACGGCCTGCGTCCCAGCCACATCGAGGGCAAAGGCGACGCCAAGTGGATCCTGCTCGACTACCTGGAATTCGTCATCCACATCTTCAAGCCGGAGACGCGCGACTTCTACAGCATCGACAAGCTGTGGGGCGACGGCACCCGGCTGGAAGTGTCGGCCTGAGGGTTCAACGTCCGCTGGAGGTGTCGGCGGACTCGCGGTTCCAAATCCACTGTTCGAACCAATCCCAATTATGGGTCAAGGCCGCCAGCCGTTCCTTGGGCTTGCTGATGCCGTGCCCGAATCCCTTGTAGATGATGAGCTTGCTGGGCACCCCGCGATCCTGCAGCCCGCGGTATAGCTTGTAGGCGTTGGGAGTGGGAACCCGCTGGTCGAACTCCCCGTGCTGGATGAGCGTGGGGGTCTGAGCCTTGTTGATGTGGGTCATGGGCGAGGTCTTGCGGTAGACCTCGGGATCGTCCCAGGGGTTCCCGCCCAGATAGTGGAGCGTAAAAGGCGTGATGTCGGTCTGGTAATAGTAGGTGACCCAGTCCGAGATGCCGGCCCCCACGCTGGTGGCGGCGAAGCGGTCCGAGAAGGTGGTAATGAAGGCGCTGATGTAGCCGCCCTGGCTCCAGCCCATGGCCGCCACCCGGTCGCCGTCGACCATCCCCCGGCCGATCAGATGGTCGACGCCCGAAATAACGTCCCAATAATCGCCCACCCCCAGGTTGCGGTAGTTGAGCTTGCGGAAATCGGCTCCGAAGCCGGCGCTGCCGCGGTAGTTGGGCAAGAGCACCAGAGCCCCCCGCGCCACCCACTGCTCGATGGGATAGATGCCGTTGTAACGGTCCACCCGTTGAGGATAGGAGATGCCGGTGGGTCCTCCGTGGATGATGACGAAGAGAGGGTAGCGCGTAGAGGCGTCGAAGTCCTCGGGCTTGATGAGGACGCCGGTGATCTCGGCGCCGTCCCGGCTCTGCCAGCTTAGCGTTTCTTTGCGGGCCAGCTTCCAGCCTTGGAGTTGCCCGTTGAAATCGGTCAGCTTGAGCCTGTCGAACTCGCCGACGGGCGAGAGATAGACCTCGGGATAGTGCTGCCCGTCCACGAAGCTGAAAGCCATTCGCGAGGCTTGCGGATTGATGTCCGCCGACTGCAGGACGAAGTTCCCGCTGCCGCCTTGGGTCAGGTTGCGGACGGCCCGCGTGTCCGGCGCCAGGCGGAAAAGATGGCGCGACATGCCCTGGAAGGCGGTGAAGTGAATGCCGGCGGCGTTCCAGTCCAGCAGGCGGGCGTCCTCGTCGAACTCGCCGGTCAGGTTGACAATGGGGCCGCCGCTGACGGAAATCGAGGCGATCTCGGTATTGACGAAGTAGACCTCGGTGCCCATCGAGGTGTTGAAAGCCACTTGAGTCCCATCGGGCGAAAACACCGGATTGGAGTCGGGTCCCTCCTGATCGACGAGGGTGCGGATCTCTCCGCTCTCGACTTCGACGATGAAGATATCGGTCTTTGAAAAGGACTTGGTGCGCGAGTCGGGGGCGGCCGAGAAGGCGATGAGCGAGCTGTCGGGAGAGAAGGCCATGCCGGCGATGTTCTTGTCTTCATCGCCCACCAGCTTGCGCGCTTCGCCTTCTTCGACGGGCTGAATCCACAGGTGGTCGATGTCGAAGTCTTCGTCCACCAGCATGAACTTGCCGTATTTCTCTTCCCGCTCCTTCATGGCCTCGCTTTTCTCGTCGCTGGCCACATAGGCGATGCTTTGCGAGTCGGGAGCCCACTGGTAGCCCCGCACGCCTTCTTCGGCGTCGGTCAGCTTGCGGGCTTCGCCGCCCGCCAGAGGCAGCAGGAAGACCTGGTTCTTCTCGTCGCGCGAAGAGGTGAAGGAGAGCCAGCGTCCGTCGGGCGAGAATCGGGGCGAAGAGGCCGACTTCTCGCCGAAGGTCATCTGACGCGGCTCCTCATCGGGCCCTGCCAGCCAGATCTGGCTCACGTACTCGTTCTCCTCCCAATCCGCCTCCCGCACCACATAGGCCACCTTGCGCCCGTCCGGCGAAATCGCCAGCGATGAAGGCGACTTCAAGTTCAAAATGTCCTCGAACTCGGGAACTTCCGGCTGGGTTTCCTCCTCAGCCTCCTGCCCCCAGGCCCAACCGGCCGCTAAGAAGACCGCCGCCAAAGCCACAACCACTTCTTTCGCTCTGCCTCTGAAATCTCGCACGCTCACCTCCTGGATTCCTGCGACGAGTTTAGTCTCTCGTGCTCTGAAGGGTCAATGAGGATCGCCGGGATCGGGCTCTCAGCCAGATGGCCGAGGGTGGAGACGACCATTTGCTGGATGCCGACCTGCCGGCCCCGACCTGGGATGAGGAGGAGTGGCAGTGGTAGTGCGCCGCTTCGACGTCTGGCTCATCAATCTCGATCCCACGGTTGGCTCAGAGATCCGCAAGACGCGTCCAGCGTTGGTTATCTCCCCCGACGAACTTAACCGCAATATCCGCACGGTCATCATCGCTCCCATGACCACTAAGGGACGGCCTTACCCCACCCGGGTCGATTGCCGCTTGCAGGAAAAGGAGGGCCAAGTCGTCCTCGACCAGATCCGAACCGTCGACAAGTCCCGCTTGGTCAAGAAACTGGGCCGCCTCACAAAAGCCGCCTCTCTGCGCGCCCTGCACGTCCTCCAGGAAGTGTTCTCGCACTAATGGCGGGATCTGTGCTGCTTCGGGTAGGGGCCGACTTGCCGGCAATAGGCGTCGAGACCATCGCCGCAAAGACGCGCCTCCCACGGTTGCCACGGTGGGAGAAGCATCCTTGCCGCGATACTTTTTGGATTAGAAAAAGAGGCTGCGAAGATAGGCTAAGATCGAGCTTTTCTTCCTCTTCTTGCGGATACTCGGCCGCTTTCTGATGCTCAAGTGGCGTACTTCTGGGCGCCCTGCATCATTCGCAGCGCAGGGAGGCGGCGGGGTCGATGGAGGTGGCGCGGCGGGCGGGGTAGAGAGTGGCGGCGGCGGCGGCCACGAGGAAGAAGAGGGTTACCGCGACATAGGTCAATGGGTCGGACCAGGTGACTCCGAAGAGCAGCTCCTGCAGGAGGCGGCTGGTGAGCAGGGCGACGGGCAGGCCGAGAAACAGGCCCAGAGCGGTCAGCCCCAGACCCTCCCTGAGAACGTTGAAAAGAATCGACCGGCGGCTGGCGCCGAAGACCATGCGCACGCCGAACTCGTGACGGCGGCGGGAAGCCGAGTAAGCCGTCACGCCCACGATTCCGGTGGCGGTAACGATGAGGGCGGCCAAGGCGAAAACACCCAGCAACTGGGCCGTCTGACGGGGCGGGGCGATGGACTCGCGGTGCAGTTCTTCCATGGGCTGGAAAGCCTCCAGCGGCTGCTCGCTATCCAGCCGGTCCACGGCTTGGCGCAACATGGCTGCGGCGCTCCCGGCGCTCTGAGGCGTGCGCAGCAGCACGATGGCCTGCCTCCAGGGAGACAAGTTGAAGGGGACGTAAAGCTGAGGACTGGGCCGCACGCTCAGGTCCTGCTCGTGCACGTCGCCCACCACGGCGGTGACGGTGAGAGGATTCTCCCATGTCCCCAGGTAGAGCTTGCTCCCCAGCGCTTGGGATGGATCGTCCCAATGGCGTTCGGCAAGCGTACGATTGATGACGGCCTGCTGCGACCCCAGGAAGGCTCCGATCTGGCCGGCTAGAACAGGAATACCCATGACTTCGAAGTAGCGTCCGGAAACCGACTGCAACTCGGTGCGGTACTCCTGCTCCTCGACCAGCATCTCGGCCTGCGGCGCCGGCACCAGGCTGCGGTTGTAGGTCGCCAGGGGTTGCGAGTCTTCCTCCGCAGCCACGGCCTTGGCCAGCCGGTAGCTGCCTGTCGAGGTCCGGCCGTCCAAGGGCACGTGAGCCGCCAAAGCGGCCGAGAGAACGCCTGGGCGCTGAGAGAGATCCTCGAGCAGGGGCAGGTAGAAGGCGTTGACCTGGTCATCGTCGAGATAGAGGGTCCAGTTGAGTCGGACGTTGGTGCCCAAGACGCGCTTGGGGTCGAAACCTGGATCGACCTGCTGCAGCTTGAAGACGCTTTGCAGCATCAGGCCGGCGGCCACCAGCAGCACCACCGAGAAGGCCACCTGGGCCACCACCAGCAGTCCTCTCAGGCGTCCGGCGCCGGGCGCCCGGTGGACGCGCGAACGGCTGGTCAATCCCTGAGCGCGCCCTTCCGAATGGAGCAGGATGAGTCCCGGCAGCAGGCAGAAGATCAAGGTGGCCAGCACCGAACCCGTCAGGGCCAGCGCCAGCACGCCTCCGTCGATGCTGATCTCGGCGGCCCGTACGCTCAGGCGGGCGGCGAAAGGACGCAGCAGTTCCAGCGAGGCGGCGGCCGAAGCCAGTCCCAGCAGGGCCGCGGCGCCGGCCAGCAGGAATCCTTCGGTCAAGAGCTGCCCCAGCAGGCGTCCGCGTCCTGCCCCCAGGGCGCTGCGCAGGGCCATCTCGGGGGTCCGCCGGGTCAGACGGGCCAGATTGAGGTTGGCCAGGTTGGCGCAGACGATGAGGAAGACGCAGAGGACGGTGGCGAAGAGGACTGCCAGCGGCGTGCGGGCCCGTTCGGCCAACACGTCCTGCAAGGGACGCAGGCGCACGGTAAACCCGCTGTCCAGTGGGTAATCGTCGGGAAAGCGGCGCTGCATGTCCTGGGCGATGGCCGACACCTCCCGCCGGGCCTCCGCCAAACTCACTCCGGGGGTCAGAAGGGCCAGGGCCCGGTAGCCTCCCCGTCCCCGCGGCTGCGCCTGCTGGGTGCGGACGCGGAAAGGGCAGTTGGAATGAGGCATGTAGACGTCAGCGTCTAAGGGGTAGAAGGGCAGTGGGGGAAGGATGCCGATGATGCGGTGGGGCCGGTTGTTCATCTCCACCGCCTGGTCCAGCACCGTCAGAGAACCGCCGTAATGCTCCTGCCAGTAGCCGAAGCTGAGCAGCAGGCGTCCTTCCCCGTGGGCGCTGTCGTCCGCGGCCCGCAGTCCTCGGCCGTGCAGAACCTCGACTCCCAGCTTGTGGAAGAAATCCCAGGCCACGACTCCCGTTTCCACGCTGCTGGGACTGACGCCGTCGAGCAGGGTGAAGTACATGGAGTGATGGTCGGCGGCCCACTCCAAGGATTCCGCTTGAGCGTACTCCGAAATCTCCAGGGGCGTCGACCCCAAGACATCGAAGCCGGCCCCAGGCATGGACTGGCTGAGTTCCACCAGACGCTGGCCCGCCGGAATCGGCAAGGGACGCAGCCACAGTCCCTCCAGCAAACTGAAGACCGCCGAGGTGGCGCCGATGCCCAAGGTCAGGCTCAGCAAAGCCGCCAGCACGAAGCCGGGACTCTGCTTGAGGCGCCTCCAGGCCAGGGAAAGGTCGTCGCCCGCGGCCGCCGCCGCGCGTCCAACCCGGCGCATGCCCACAGCCGCCTTGCGGGCTGTTTGAGAAAAGCGGCCCAGGTGGGGCCAGTAAATCGGATTGACGGCCCGCAGCGCCTCCCTCCAGTACCACTTGCGGGCCGCGGCTCTGCCTTTCAGCGGCAGGACTTGACTATAGAAACGCTCCTCAAGATCGCCCAGGATGCATTCCCGATAAATCTCGGGCAGCCAGCCCAGCAGCCACTCGGCCGCGGCCGGCGGACGCACCTTTGGGGTAGGATCGTCCTGATGGCGAGGCTCGGATTTCACTCTTCGGCACCCAATTCGACGCCTTCCCAAAGGCGCACCAAAAACTCCCTGGACTGCTTGAGCGCTTCCTCACCGGCAGCTTCCAGCTTGAAGTACTTCTTGGCCCGTCCCCCCCTCTCGGCAGTGGGTTCTCCCTTCCAGGAGGACACCAGGCCCTTTTCCTCCAGCCGCGACAAAGTCACGTAAACCGCCGTAATGGAAACGGGACGGTCGATCGTCTCCTGCAATTCTTCATGGATGCGCATGCCGTAGGCGTCGTCTCCTCCCTTAAGACGGGCCACCGCCAGCATGACCAATTGCTCGAACTCGCCCAAAAACCCTTTCTTACCCATTCAACATAGTTGAACAAAACGAAAAGCCAAAGTCAAACCGCCCAAACGTAGATCGCCTGGGAGGCGTTCTGGCCTAGCTGCGGGCGGGGCAGTAAAATAGGAGTGCTATGGCATTTAAGAAGATCCTCTGCGCCGTCGACTTCTCGGACGATTCCATCGAGGCCCTCAACAGGGCCGTGGACCTGGCCCGGCAAAGCGGCTCGGCGCGTTTGTTCATATTGCACGCCCTGGAAGCCCAACCCGTTTTTTCACAGTATCTTCCGCCCGAAGGTCTGGGAGAACTGACCGTCGATCTTCAGGAAAAGGCCCACGAGGCCATGGAAAAGCTGGTCGAGCAATTCAGGGCCAGGCTGAAGGACGTCAACTTCAAGACCCAAATCAGCAGCGGACGCGGGTTCGAGGAGATACTGGAGAACGCCAACGTATGGGGCGCCGACCTGATCGTGGTGGGCTCGCACGGTTCGGCCGGCCTCGACCAGGTGGTGTTGGGCAGCACCACAGGACGCGTCCTGGAACGGGCTCCCTGTTCCGTCCTCATCGTACGCCGCAACCCCTAAGGGGTCGCCGCCGCCCTTGCGTCCGCTGCGGGCCGCGTCTATAATTCGATGCCGTTTCTGGGCTTTCTATGCTTCGAATCGGCATCGACTTAGGCGGAACCAAGATCGAGGGGATTGTGGCCGACGACGATCTCAAAGATGTGGTGCGCCGCCGCATCCCCACCCGCCAGAGCGAAGGCTACGCGGCCATCGTCACCCGCCTGGCCGGCTTCGTCGCGCAGCTTGAAGAGGAAGCCGGGACGTCCTGCCCCGTAGGCATCTGTACGCCCGGCTCCATCTCGCCCCGCAGCGGACTGATGCGCAACTCCAACACCGTCTGCCTCAACGGACGCCCCTTGAAGAAGGACCTGGAAGAGGCCCTGGGGCGCGAGGCGGCCATGGAAAACGACGCCAACTGCTTCGCCCTGGCCGAGGCCCTGCTGGGCGCCGGACGCGGATATTCCTGCGTCTTCGGCGTCATCATGGGCACCGGGGTGGGCGGCGGCATCGTGCTGGATGGACGCGTCCACTCGGGACGGCTGCTGATCGGAGGCGAATGGGGACACCAAAAGCTCTACCCGGGCGGGAATCCTTGCTACTGCGGACAGAAAGGATGCGTCGAGACCTACCTCTCGGGTCCGGCGCTGGAGGGCCGCTGGGAAGAAGACCAGGGAGGACCCTCCTTAAGCCTGGCCGAGATCGTCGAGTGGGTGGAAGCCCACCCCCAGGAACAGCGCTGCAAGAGCTGGAAAGACGGATTCCTGACCGACTTCGGATTGGCCCTCTCCAATGTCGTCAATGTGCTCGACCCTGACGCCATAGTGCTGGGAGGCGGTGTTTCCAACGTGGCCTTTCTCTACGGACAAGGTCTGGACTCGCTCCACGAGTACGTTTTCAGCGACTATTGCGATACCCCGGTTAAGAAAAACCAACTGGGCGATTCGTCGGGAGTTTTCGGGGCGGCTTGCTTGACCCTCTGAGCAGTCGAACGCGCGCGGACAATGCACTTCGAAACGGGTTTCAAGGCGAGACCCCAGGGAGGATTATGCACGGGCAATCGGCAACCCAGGCCGAGTGGTGGAAAACAGGCATCGTCTACCAGATCTATCCGCTCTCCTTTCAGGACAGCAGCGGCAACGGCAAAGGCGACCTGAGGGGCATCGAAAAGCGCCTGGACTACGTGCAGCGATTAGGAGTCGAAGCCGTCTGGCTCTCGCCCGTCTACCCCTCGCCCATGCACGACAACGGCTACGACGTGGCCGACTACCGCGACATCAACCCCCTCTTCGGCACTCTCGACGACTTCGACCGTCTGCTCGAGAAGATGCACCAGCGCGGACTCAAGCTCATCATCGACCTGGTCCCCAATCACACCTCCGACCAGCACCCCTGGTTTCAGGAAAGCCGTTCCAGCCGCCACAATCCCAAGCGCGACTGGTACATCTGGGCCGATCCCAAGCCGGACGGTTCAACCCCCAACAACTGGCTGAGCGTCTTCGGGGGTCCGGCCTGGACGCTGGACGAAAGAACCGGCCAGTACTATCTGCATCAATTCGTCACCCAGCAGCCCGAACTCAACTACCGCAATCCACAGGTGCTGGAAGCCATGCTCGACAACATGCGCTTCTGGCTGCGCCGCGGAGTGGACGGCTTTCGCGTGGACGTCATCTGGCTGATGCTCAAGGACGAAAGGCTGCGCGACGAACCGCCCAATCCCGATTGGGACGGGGTTAATCCTTTTGACAGCCTCATCCACTGCTACACCCAGGACGTGGACGGCATCCACCAATTGATCAGGGCCTTCCGACGCACCGTCGACGAGTTCGACGACCGCTACATGGTGGGGGAGATCTACCTGCCTCTGGAGAAGCTGGTGCGCTACTACGGCGAAGATCTGGACGAATGCCACCAACCCTTCAACTTCCATTTGGTGGAAACGTCCTGGGAGGCCGCGTCGGTGCGGGCCATGGTCGAGCGCTACGAGTCGCTGCTGCCGCCGGGAGCCTGGCCCTGCTACGTGGCCAGCAACCACGACCGCCACCGCAGCGCCAGCCGGGTGGGAAAGCGCCAGGCCCGCTGCGCCAACATGCTGCTGCTGACCCTGAGAGGCACACCCACCGTCTACTACGGCGAAGAGCTGGGATTAGAGAACGTCCCCATACCCAAAGAGAAATGGAATGATCCCATCGCCCATCTTCAGCCCGAGTTGGTGGACGCCATGGCCCGAGACCAGGTGCGGACGCCCATGCTCTGGGAGCGCGGACCCAACGCCGGCTTCTGTCCGCCCTCCGCCGAGCCTTGGCTGCCTCTCCACGCCGACCACGGGCGGCTCTCGGTGCAGTCCCAGGAAAAGGATGACGCCTCTCATCTGGCCCTCTTCCGCCGGTTGGCGGGCTTGCGCCGGGCGGAACCCGCCCTTCACCTGGGCCATTACCGCACACTCGCCGTGGAAGCTCCTGGAGTGTACGCTTATGAACGATCATTTCCGCAATCCGAACGCTTCGCCGTCTGCCTCAACTTTGATTCCGAGGCCAAGAGGGTGGACCTTAGCCGGGAGGCGGGACACGCTGAGATCGTCCTCTCTACCCGACTCGACCGCAGCGGCCCCGCCGACCTGTCGCGCCTGCAACTGCGCGCCGACGAAGGCCTGATTGTGAAACTGAAGGATTGATGCCGAAGCTAGAACCGATCATGCAAGGACTTGAGACGACTGCATGCCCACTGACCCTTGCCGAACAGGACGGAACGCGCCAGCAACGTCAACGACCCGACCGCGGGAGTGAAGGGAGGATCTCTTGCCTCTAGAACTCATTGATCTGATCATCGTCGTCTCCTACTTCTTCGTCGTCCTCTTCATCGGATTCTATTTCGCCCGCAAGCACGCCGGCACCGAGGACTACTTTCTGGCAGGAAGGCGGCTGGCCTGGCCGGCCGTGGGCTTTTCGCTCTTCGCCTCCAACATCTCCAGCTCCACGCTGATCGGACTCTGCGGGGCCGCCTACGTCACCGGCATCTCGGTTTCCAACTACGAGTGGATGGCGGCGGTGGTGCTGGTCTTCTTCGCCATCTTCTTCATTCCCTACTATCTCAATTCCAAGGTCTACACCATGCCCGAGTTCCTGGAGCGCCGCTTTCGGCCGGCGGTGCGCTTCTATTTCTCGGGTCTGACCATCATCAACAACGTCTTTATCGACGTGGCCGGCGCCCTCTACGGCGGTGCCGTGGTCATCAAGCTCTTCTGGCCCGAGGCCGACCTCATCCTTTCAGCCTTGCTGCTGGCTCTGGTGGCAGGGCTCTACACGGCGGCCGGCGGACTCTCGGCGGTGGTCTATACCGACGTGATTCAGGCCGTCATCATCATCGTGGGCTGCATCGCCATCACCTTCATCGCTCTGGGACAGGTCGGCTCCTGGGATGCCGTCATCGACAACACGCCCCCCGAGATGCTGTCGGTGGTGCGTCCCATCGACGACGCCACCATGCCCTGGCTGGGACTGCTCACCGGGGTGCCCATTCTGGGCTTCTACTTCTGGTGCACCAACCAGTTCATCGTGCAGAGGGTCTTAGGCGCCAAGAACATCCGCCACGCCCGCTGGGGCGCCCTTTTCGCCGGCCTGCTCAAGCTGCCGGTGCTCTTCATCATGGTCTTTCCGGGAGTGATGGCCCGACAGCTCTTTCCCGATCTGCCCAACGGCGACATGGTCTTCCCCACCCTGATCACCGAGCTGCTGCCCCCGGTTTTCAAAGGACTCATGCTGGCCGGGTTGGTAGCGGCCATCATGTCCAGCGTCGACTCCACGCTCAACTCGGCCTCCACCCTCATCACCATGGACTTCGTGCGCAAGTTCAAGCCCGATACC
Organism: Acidobacteriota bacterium; assembly: GCA_035471785.1. Lineage (NCBI taxonomy): Bacteria > Pseudomonadati > Acidobacteriota > Acidobacteriota bacterium. The sequence goes on along the minus strand of DATIPQ010000005.1, from coordinate 3,585 downwards.
TCGGACGCCCGGCTGACCTGGATCGGACGTTTCGCCACCCTCTTCATCATGGTTGTCGCCGCCTCCTGGACCCCGGTCGTGCAGGAGTACGAGGGACTCTTCGACTACCTCCAGAACATGCTGGCCTTTCTGGTGCCTCCGGTGGCGGCCATCTTCATCATGGGCATGTTCTGGCGGCGCTCCACCGGGACCTCGGCGCTGATGGCCATGATCGTGGGTCACGCCATCGCCGCCATCGTGCTGATCATGCGCAGCGACGGCGTCTACCCGTCCATCGAGGGGACGTTTACCGGCGACTTCGCCAATCTCCATTTCCTCATCCACGCCGGCATATTTTTCGCTCTCTCCTGCCTGACGGTCTGGATCGTCAGCCAGTTCACCGCGCCGCCCAGCCAGGATCAGGTCAAGAACTTCGTCTTCAACCCCGAAGTCGTCAAGGACGCCACCGCCGACCTTCCGCCGGTGCCCTGGTACAAAGACTATCGCTACCAGTCGGCTGGCCTTATCCTCTTGACGCTGTGGCTGGTCATCAGCTACTGGTAGGAGCGATTCGCTGGAGTAAGACATGAGCTGCGCTGTTATGAGACAACTTGCAGGGGCCGGATTGGCGTTAGGGTTGGCGGGCGGCTTGCTGACCGCCGCGCCGGCACAGGACTCCTACGACGCTCCCCATCTGCGCATCGAGCGCACGGCCCGGCCCTGGGAGTTCATGAACGCCGTCGGTCCCCACGCCGCCATCCTGGGCAAGGAATCGGGACATTTCGAGGCCTGGGTCTACCCGCTGGGAATCCTCGACGACTTTCATCTCGACTTCACACTGGGCGGCCGCGCCATGCCCGCGCACACCGTCGTGCGCTCGGTGCGCTACCAGCCGGGATCGACGACGCTGATCTACTCCGGCGACTACTACGCCCAGCACTTCAGGGTGGAACAGACCTTCGTCGTCCCCCGCGAGGAAAAAGGCGCCCTCGTCCGCCTCGCCATCGAGTCCTCGGCCCCGCTGGAAGTCGAGGCCCGCTTCATTCCCTCCCTCAAACTGATGTGGCCGGCGGGGCTGGAGTCGGACTACAACGGCTGGGACGAGGAGTTGAAGGCCTTCGTGATGGGCGTGGAAAGACGTCCCTGGAGGGCCCTGGTGGGCTCGCCCGACGCCTCCTTGCAAAGCCGCGCCTTCGCGTCCAACTACAACTCCAGCCGCCACGCCGCCATGGACCTGGGCACTTTCCAGGGTTCGGGGGAGGTGTGGCTGGTGATCGCTGCCGACTTCCAGGGGCTGGATTCGCTCAAGGAGACCTACCGGCGCCTGCTGCAAGACGCGGCCGGTCTGCTGCGGCAGACCGAGGACTTCTACCGGAACTATCTGCGCCAAATGGTGCGGCTGGAACTCCCCGACGCCCGCCTGCAGGCGGCCTACGAGTGGTCGATGCTGAGCATGATGAAGGGACTGGTGGAGAACCCCTTCATGCCGGGACGCGGGCTGGTGGCCGGATTCGGCCTTTCCAAGGGCGCGCCGCGTCCGGGCTTTGCCTGGTTCTTCGGGCGCGACACCTTTTGGAGCACCATGGCCCTGACCGCCGGAGGCGACCTGGACACGGCCCGCCAGGCCATCGAGTTCATCGCCCACTACCAGCGGGGGGACGGCAAGCTTCCCCACGAGATCGCTCAGAGCGCCCCTTTCACCGACTGGTTCCGCGACTATCCCTACCCATGGGCTTCGGCCGACGCCACCCAGCTCTACATCCTGGCCGTGCTGGACTATGTCCGGGCCAGCGGGGACAGGCGCTTTCTCAGCGAGCATTGGGAGCGCCTCGAGAGCGCTCTCGAGTTCACGAAATCGACCTACGACGAGGACGGTTTTCCCCGCAACCAGGAGGTCGGGCACGGATGGATCGAAGGCGGGCCGCTGCTGCCCGTCCGCACCGAGTTCTATCAAGCCGGATTAGGAGTGGCCGCACTCCGGGCTATGAGCGAGCTGGCGCTGCTGCGCGGCGATGAAAGCAAGGCCCAAGAGTGGGAAGAGCAATACCAGGCCAGCCGCGTCAGGCTGGAGGAACGCTTCTGGATGGAAGAGCGGTCCCGCTATGGCCTGGCCATCGATGGTGAAGGCGAGTTGGTTGACGAGCCCAGCATCCTGGCCACCGTTCCAATGTGGTTTCGCCTCACTGACGGCCGGCGCTCCTCGCGCATGATCACCCAACTGGCTTCTGAGGACCACCTTTCCGACTGGGGCAGCCGCATCATCTCCTCCCGGAGCGCCAACTACGGTCCCGCCGGATACCACTTCGGCTCGGTGTGGCCGCTCTTCAGCGGATGGGCCTCGCTGGGTCAGTACCGCTACCAGCGTCCGCAGCCCGCCTACGCCAACTTGATGGCCAACGCCCTGATCGCGCTGGACGGCTCGGGAGGACACACCACCGAAGTAGTCTCGGGAGCCGCCTACTCCCCCCTTTCCACCAGCTCGCCGCACCAGATCTGGTCAGCCGCCATGGTGGTCTCTCCGCTGCTGCGCGGACTGCTGGGGCTGGAGGTGGACGTCCCCCGGCGGCGCATCATCCTGGCGCCCCAGATTCCTGGTGACTGGGACCGCTTCGCCATCACCAACATCCCCTTGGGAGAGGGACGGGTCGATATCCGTTTCCGTCGGGACGGCAACGGTTCGACCCTGGAGGTCGTCAACAACTCCGAGGCGAGCCTCGACTTCGACTTTCGCCCCACGCTGGCTCCCACGGTGGAATTCGAAGCTTTGATGGAGGAGGAAGAAGGGGCTCCCACACTGCAGCCTTCCGTACCAGGCCCCGTGGGCAATCGCGCGGGACGCGGCCGCCGCTTTCATACGGCGCGCCAGTTGCCGCCCGGCAAGACCACGCTCAAGACCAACTACGTCCACGACTTCCGCTACAGCTTTCCCATTTCGCTCCCGGCTCTGGGGATGCCCAGCTCCAACCTCAAGGTCCTCTCACAGCAGTGGAACGACGACATCTCGGCCTTCACGCTCACCGTTTCAGGACGCGGCGGCCACAGCTACCGCATCGACCTCCATGGCGGCGTCCCCTTAGCCTCGGTCGAGGGCGCCGAACTCTCGCATGACGGAAAAACCTTGACTTTCACGCTGCCCCAGGGATCCGGCTATCAGGAGCATTCCCTGACCTTGCGGCGCTAACGCTAACGAGTCAAGAAGCAGACTCCCCTCAGAGGGCGAATTCCAGGGCTTGGAGGACGAGGCCCTGCTGCTGCGGCTTGCCAACGACAGCCGGCGGGAGATCCCACGTTCGGCCGTCGACTTGATAGAAAAGCGGTTCCGCAAGAGCGATCCCGTCTGGACTGGCGCCGCCATTGGCGCGGCGGCTGGAGGCGGCTTCGGAGCCGTCATCGTCTCCCAGGGAGACATCGTCTACAGCGTCGTGCCCATCAGCATGCTTATTGGAGCCGGCATCGGCACCCTCATCGACGCCGCCCACGTGGGCGGCGGGCAGGCCTACGAAGTGATCTACCGCCGCTGAGGCCTGCAACCTGACAAAAGAAGTCCGGGCTCGCTGAAGGCGAGCGATCCTCCAGCCCAGGGAGGAGCCCGCTGCCAGCGGAAGC